>NZ_KV808688.1:17102-18284 GCF_001812365.1 Anaerococcus sp. HMSC065G05 | reverse complement strand
AAATTCATCTTGATTTATTTTTCTTTTATCAAGTTTTAGTGGAAGTTCTATGTTATGACGAACTGTTAAATTTGGTATCAAATTATAAAATTGATAAATTAGTCCGACTTTCCTTCTTCTGAAGTAGGCTAATTCTTTTGATTCTAAAGTAGGCTAATTCTTTTGAAGAATACTTTGATATATCGTTACCATCTATGTAAACTTTTCCAGAATTTGGACTATCTACTCCTCCTATGATATGTAGAAGTGTTGATTTACCAGATCCACTTGGTCCAACAATAGCGACAAATTCTCCCCTTTCTATTGTAAGGTCAACTCCATCTAGGGCCACTACCTTGGAGTTTCCCTCGCCGTATTCTTTTCTTAAATTTTCTACCTTTAATATTTCCATACTTGCCTCCTTTTTCTTATGTCAAGGTAAGCATATAAAAGTAAAGTGATTTTTAGGTGACATTATAAAATTTAATTTCAAATCTTGCTCCAGCATCAATATTTGAAACAGAAATCTCCCCATTGTTTTTTTCGACAATTGTCTTCGCCATAGCAAGACCAATTCCAAAACCATTTGAGTCGGGCGTTTTATAAAAGCGTTTAAAGATTTTTTTCATATTCTCTTTTTCTATTCCTCCGCCATTGTCTTCAATGATTAAGCTTGTATAGAGGGGATTTTTGTAGGATGAAAGCACGATTTTATCACAAGTTTGTCTATTATCAGCATTTTTCAAAATATTGATTATAGCTTCTGCCAGCCAATAAAAATCTCCATTGATGCTATTTTCTTTTAAATCTCTTCTCTTTTCTACCTTCATAGATTTCTTTAAATTCAAACTATCTAAGGCATAATCTACTAATTCATCCAAACGAATTTGTTCTTTTTTCATTAAATCTTTGTTTGCATCAAGGCTTGATAGTTTGAGTAAAATATCTGATAAAGAGTTTAATCTTAAGAGTTGTCTTTTTAAAATCTCTATATCTCTATTATCTGGAAAGTCCATCTCCAAATTTTCTATAGAAAAAAGCATAGATGTGATGGGAGTTTTTATTTGATGGGCAATATCTTCTAGGTATTCAATTTGCTTTTCGCTATTTTTTGTGCTTATCTCTTTGGCTTCTACTATTTCTATAAATAGTTTGTAAATTTTATCCTCCAAAATTGAAAAATCATCTTGCTTCATAGGAATT
>NZ_KV808688.1:11306-17002 GCF_001812365.1 Anaerococcus sp. HMSC065G05 | reverse complement strand
TGAAAAATCATCTTGCTTCATAGGAATTTTATAATTTTGATTTTTCATATTTTCAATTAAATTAATAAGCTCATTTATTCTATTTTTCTTCCTTTTTTCTAAAAAATAATAAAGAAGTACCAGACTTATTATCCAAAATACATATAGCATCTTAATCCATCCTATAACCAATTCCTCTAACAGTAGAAATCACTTCTTTATCAAGTTTTTCTCTGATTCTCTTAATAGTTGATGTGAGAGTATTGTCATTTACAAACTTATCCCTATCTTCCCAAAACATTTCTAAAAGTTGGCTTCTTGTGAAAACCCTGTGAGGATTTTTAATAAATAAAACTAGGATTTCATACTCAAGTGGGGTTAGTTCTATTTGCTTATCTTTAAAATAAACTTTTGAATCATTTAAATCTATTTTGATATCCTTGTAAGTAATTATTTTGTCTTGACTTAGAGGTATCGTTCTTAAAACCGCATCAATTCTTGCCCTTAATATTGCAAGGGAAAATGGTTTAGTTAAATAGTCGTCCGCTCCTTGATCTAGAGATTCAATTATAAAATCTTCATCATTTTTTACAGTTGTTACAATAACTCTTATGTCCTTATCTTTTAATCTTTCTATCAAATGTTGACCGTCTTTATCTGGTAGATTTATATCAAGAAGTGCCGCATCCATATCTACATTCATCTTATAGCTTGCTTCGTAAAAAGATGATGCAATCTCTACCTCATAACCATTATTAACCAAATACTTTTCCATTTGTAACGCTATCTCTTTATTATCTTCTATGATTAAAATATTTTTCATTCTTATCCTCTTAATTGAATTTTAATAGTCATATTCACAGTATACCATTAATAATATAGTAAATTAATCAAAATTAATTGTAATATAAAATTAATAAAAAAGACCTACCATCTCTTTGAGAAGAACTTCATGGTCCAGAAATTTTAAAACACGGAAATAATATCAAGTGGACAACTGATGAGAAATTAGAAATAGTAAGCAAAGTGCTAGCAGGAAAACAATAAGGTCTGTAGCAATTGAAATCGGTATTAATCCTGGACAACTTTATTCATGGGTTAACAATTACAAAATTTATAGATATATATGAGATTTATGCTTTAATACCTCAATTCCATGTGTTTCTACTAAATTATTCCATCTTATTATGTAGTTACGGAAGTAATATTTGTTGATACCTCTAGGTGTATCAGACCATTACCTTGTTTGTATAATTCTATACAATTCTTTTTAAACTCATAGATATATTTCATAAAAATACCCTCCTTACTGGTTTGTCCAGTAAAGAGGGTACATATCATGTCAGGATTTAGGTTGATACGCAAAATTATTTACAGACCCAACTCCATTTGATTTATTTATGCACGAACTTAGTTTGGTTTAGGTGTCGCAATATTATTTGCAATTCATCATTTATTTAACCTATTACTTGCACTATATATGGCTCTTTTAATTTTCCTACAATGAAAGTTATCCCTTCTGATTTTTCAATATTTCTATTCATAAGCTTTTTTTGTCTAACCAGTGCATGTGTACATGAGTTCCCAAAACAACAATCTTTATAAATTCCGCCCTTTGCAAATGTTTCAAATATTGATGATAATTCACTATCTTCAATATTTTCATTGCTTATATAAAAATCAGAAAACACATAGGCTGCATTTTCATTTTTTGTACCACTAACAATTTCAGGCATAAGTTCAGTTGGATAATTCAACATTTTTCTCGTTCTTGGTAAAATAATATTATTGGCGTGCCTATTAGCATTTAAGGTTAATCTCATTCTCTCATCATATTCCTCAATACTTTCGCCATTCAACATTGATAGTTCAATGCCTCTACCTTTGCTAGTACTTTTTGTTAGAGGCATTATTACATACTTGGCTCCATTATCCTCTAAAAACCTGGCTGACTCCTCAATTGTTTCTATTAAACTTATAGAGCCAAATGTCCATAAACAATAGCCAACATTCTTGATATCATACATTTTTGTTTGCATAATAGTATAAATATTTTGCTCATAATAGTTTCCAGCTTTTAATAATGCCCCAACGAAATCCATGTTTTTAAACAAGTCTAAAAGTTCAATCTTGCTTAAATTTTTGATATTCTCAAATTCTTTAGGATATAATTCTCTCACTTAATTCTCTCCCCTCATAATGGTCGCTTTCCATAGCTTCCTATAAACACAACCGATCGGAACTTCATTTTCTCTGATTTGAGTATAGTTATAATAGTAACCATTCTTAGTTACTGAGTACACTCCCCCAGATTTTGCATTTTCTTCAATAACATTTAACGGTACGATTGCTAGCTCAAAATCATCAATAGAGTATTTAGCTATTCCATAAGAAATACATGGAATAGAACTATAAGTATCATTCTTTAATACTTCTTTTAGCTTATTAATTTTAGGAATCTTAGCGGAAATCATTGGTGTCTCCTTTTTTTGTCTATCAGACAGACTTCTTCCTACTGTACAGATCAAATAAGATTCTTCACTATTAGGATGTGTGGCTCTAATAAAACCATTTACAGGCTCTACTTCCCAGCCACTATTTGTTAAAGCCGCTTTAGTGAGTTCTTCAAAGAATTCAGATGTGTTATTAATAATCAAAATATCCCCCTTTCAGAAATCATTTTATATTTTTCTTTGTAAAAATAATATACAATTTTAAAAACGATTTGTCAATATCATTTCTAAAAAATATCTCTCTTATCTCCTACAAACCTTTCCTTACTACATAAACAAAATCCATCTTCTGTCATATACACTCTCAGTATTAACATTTTCACACCTAATTATCCTATAAAGCTACATGATAGAGGCAATGACACTCTTAATATTTTTAGTGAACATTTCTTTATCTGTTTTTATGCTTCCAGTTGGATCTGTCCTTATAAAGATATTGCACCTCATAAATCTAAAAAATGAATTTCCAATATTAACACGATTTTACCCTAATCTTAATTTCATAAGTTCTTTATTAGTTGGACTTTTAACCATAAAACCTTGTCCAAAAAGAACTACCATAAAACCTATATTTTCAGGTTTTGTGTAATTTAAACAGCACGCCACCTATCAAATCAATTTGTTTTATTTTTAATCTTCATCCCAGATTTTCTATAAATATTTCTATATATTCATAGTTAACTACTTTTCCTTCAGTGATTTGAATATATCCATAAATCTACCAAATATCATATGGTACACGGTAACTCTTTAGTCTTAAATATGTGGAGAGGCTAAAACATAAATTGTGATATCTATTGTACTTAAAAATCCAAGTTTCTCGTATCATACTATTCTTTCAAACTCATTTTCTTGATGCATTTCAATTCAGATAGAATTTTTATTCATTCCTGCCTTTGTGATAAGAAAATATAAAAGCTGCATTATTGGAATATTTTTAATCTTTTATCGTTACATTAAAAAGTTTACTATTCGGCTAGGTATGAAGTTCATCAAATAAAACTCCGTGTATGTTAAAACCATTCTATGAATAGGATTAAGCTAATAGCAATTGGTAAAATATATTTGTTGCTATAAATATGATTCTATTTTATGATGCTAGTATCTTTACTCTTTGATTAAGAGTAGAAAACATACTTGCCATATCTGCTGCAACATCAAAGATAATAGATGCCTGTTATCTATCGTCAGTACAGCTATAAGCTCTAATTTCCCTCTGTTCTTTTGTATTTCAATTTAGACTATATAAAACTACATATAGCCATTTGAATTAATTACTCCAAATAGATCTATTATAATCTACTCATGCCAAGGAAATAATTTAAATAGCTCACGTGTCCATGTACCTTTAGCGTGAGATATCCATTCGATTAAGTATTAATACTTAATCAAAATATATTATGCTCTGAACCTAATTTCTACATTTTTGTGTTAATTCCATTCAATAGCGTATCCATCATATTAAAATCGTTTTTTTGAAACTTCTCTAAGTCAAATGAAATCTTTTAAGTAACATTCGTTAAAATCTAGAAATTCGTAAACTACTCCAAATTAGGATTTTCCATATAGAATATAAAAGTATTCATGCAAGTAAATTTCTCTCCTCAAATTGTATAACCTTACTCTACTTCATTTCTAAATCCTCCAGAGTTGTAGGAATTGGAAGTCTGTACTTTTCTGCTAAGACTATCATCATATCATTATCTAACCTACTTGCTACTTTGTCTTGCAAGTTCGTATTATCCTTCAAACATTCTTTTTAGTCCCAAAATTTCTATGTCTAAGAAGTCATCTAATTATTCATTATTTACTAAAAATCTCCTGTTGCCTAAGTTCTTGATAAAAAAATTAGAAGAGGTTATAAAGAAGAAGCCTACAAATGAAAGACCTTCTAATTATGTTCCCAATGTTCAATTAGAACAGTTCTCAAAAACATTACTATCTAACCAAAATCATAAAATAAATCCATTATTAAATGTCAGAAGCTAACTTTGACCTATATAAAGCGAACCCTGTAAAAATAATTTGTAGAGATGGAATAAACTATGCCTTTAATGATCAGTGCACCAAAGATATTATTACCATTGTTTATGAATATAGAAAACTTCATGTATGGTACATGATTTATTATGATACCTAAGAAACTCCTATCTTTACAAAATAAATCAAATGCTTGAAACCATTACGTACGAAACTTTTATGGAAAGTATGAAAGAGGAGAGTTATAAACATATCCTTATTAAGGATTTACTTGAATCATATAGCCTCCCTTATCATCCACTAAAACACCTAGTAGCATCCGTACTATCTCAACACTCGAAATAATCTGTGACAAGCTTGATTCTCATGTTTTATAGCATGTTTTTTGAGCACAATTGGTACTTATGATGGAGAGATAATTCTCTTAATGCTGCAAAAAAATACAGTAAATGGCATATCAAGAGTTATAGTGGATTATTACGATCAAATAAAGGGGACTGTTTTGAAATAATAACCTTGCACAATATCCATAAATACCATCAGTCAAGACAACAACCACAGATTTATCGGTTCAATTAGCTATGATGAGGCTTATTCTTATTTTTTAAAATAAACGCCCAAAAAGTCATCCCACTTGGGCTAAAGTATATGCTAAAAAGTCTCCATAGAAAAATAAGTCTAAAGATTTGACAGAGTATAAAGCACAATAAGATTATATATATGATAATAAAAATCTTACTTAAATATTCCTATTTTAAAATTATATTATTGTATATATGAAAAAAGAGCAGTCTAAAACTATCAGATTGCTCTTCAAAATTAAATTATTTACTTGTCCATATGAAAAATCCTGAAATATATTTCTGTAATTCTAATATATCTAAAAACCAACCTAATATAACCAAAACTGCAATTCCAATCAAAATCCAATTAGCATTCTTTACGCACTTCCCATTCCCCTCTTTGTCTTTATCATTTATCTTAAGAATAAACGATATAAGCAAATATATTACATTGACTAATACTGCTCCAATTACATCTACTGTTAGGATAAGCCTAAATACACTTACCTTGTCAATATTCTGTAATACAGATGTCGTAAAAGTAATTCCATCAACAAACGCTAAAACTATTGATGCAAATATGCCCAAAATAGTAACATACTCTCTTTCTATTCCTACAACATGGTCATCATTTATGGCGATTGAGCTTGTTGCTGAGCCA
>NZ_KV808688.1:692-11206 GCF_001812365.1 Anaerococcus sp. HMSC065G05 | reverse complement strand
GATTGAGCTTGTTGCTGAGCCACAAAATAAATCTAGGACCTTTTGATTTTCTCATAGAAAATCTTTGGCTGAAATATTTATTGTTTCTTTTTTATTTATTAGGTTAATGTTGTAAGTTGAATCTTTGTATTGGTTTTTTATATATGGGATAATTTTTTCGTCTTTTATTTTTATATTTAAAAGTATCTCTTTTTCGTTTGCTCTTATTGTTATTTCTTCTATGCTATTTGGATATTTTTTTGTAATATCTTTTGTCATTTCTTCTATCTGACCACTTCCATCACCCGTGATGGCTTTTTAAATATTCTTTTTTATTATTTCCTTTAATTTAATGCTTTTAGAGTTGTAGACAATACTTGAAAGTCTGTATTTGCTTGAATTAATTCTTCTCTTTCCTTTGCCACTTACCATATTAGCTCGTCTATCCATTTCTTCTTGGACTCGCATAAATATTTCTTTAGATATAATAGAAAAATAGCTTTTAAGATTTCTTTAAAATATCCTAAAAGCCACCTGTTTCAACACTTTTATATCTTGTTATTCTATTTCATTGACATCAATACCACACTCTCAAGCGTTTTAAAGTATAGAAAACCATTTATTTTACCACGATTGAATGAGCCTTGATATTACACTAAAAATAACATGGGGAATAGTACAAAACATCTGACTATCTCCCGTCTTTCTTAATTTTATTGTAACTCTTAATGAGTATCGTCTTTTTCTGATTGTTCTTGCACAAATTTGATGCTATTTTGAATATATTCTTTCTCTTTTTCTGTTGCAACTTCTTCTAATCGTTTATATAAAGCAATACATTCATTTCGTTTACCTAATACATTAAATGCAGTTGCAATATTGAGATACCATATCATTTCATCCTGCATTTCTTTAGGTTTCGTATCTATTGCAAGAAGTTTCTCTAAAAAGAGTTCTCCGTTTTTGTTTTCTTGATATTCTTTTACAATATCGTTATTCATTTTTCTAAACTGATGTCCTCTAAGCATTAAAACAAAGAATACAGTAAAGAGATAAACAATAGAAATAACGGCAATACCACCAACGATAACGCCTAAAAAGCCAATTGTTGATTTTACATAGGGAGCTATGTTCACATAAATAAATAGCAGTACCGCCCAAAATAGTAAGGCCCATCGGATAAGCCATTTATCTCTTTTTTCATATATTGCTCTTTTATTTTTTAGATTTTCGGGTTCGTAAATCATTTTATTTCACTCCTTTATTGCCACATCAATCAGAATTTGTTTTACTGAGTTCTACAAACTGGAATTTGAATTATTGATTATTTTAAGAAAATTTTTAGAAATTTATCAGTGTTAACTTTCCTCTGATTATAGCTTTCTATTTTGCTCTAACAGCATCAATTCTTCATCTGTTAATACGTTACCATTCATTGTTATTTTCCTCCTTGCTCAACACTTCCACGTATTTCAATATCAAATTCTTGACCTTTGCGAACAGTTCCAAGCGCAAATGCTATTCTTCCTTCCCTTACCTCCGAAAAATCCTTATGTTCAGAAGATGTAAATCTTTCGTTTCTACACACTTCCACCCACGGACCGCCATAAAACTTATTTTCTTTCATCCACGTAAAAAACTCTGTCGTAAATTTCATCAGTTCATCATCCGTTTTACAAATCTCATCCGAGATAAGGATGTAAGCCCCTATCCTTGAAATAGTGTGCTGCATTAAAAAATCTTCATTCAATTTTGTAAGTTCTTCCGTCTTCACATCTCCAACATCAAGACTCGATACATACACACGAAACTGTTCTTCCGGCAAAAACTCCGCAAAATGTTTATTAATCAACTTTTCAAATTCAATTCGTACTGCAAAATCCAAATAGTCGTCCTCATAATTTCCATCCTTTTTCGACACTTCAACCGTATCAATTTCGGAGTCATATCCGTCGGGAACAATCAATATGCGCGCTTCCTTATCCAGCAGTTCCGGATGATGATAGGCAATATATGTAAAATGCACTCCATACGGCGCATATTTCTCATTTACATATGTCAGCATATCGTCCGCCATACTAAGATAAATCTTTTGTTTGCCGGTAAGTTGGCTGTAATCAAGCGGAAGTTCTTCCTTTGTTAATATCTCTTTCTGCTGGTCGGTTAAAACCACATTCTGGTCCTTTGTTTCCGTATTGTTTGTGTAATTCGCACTCATTCTGCAACCCCCTAAACATAATATCATTATAAATATTGCTACAATTCCTATGCCACGCTTAAACATTTGCATTTTCCTCCTCCGTTGGGGAACTAAAATATTACTTTTTATGGTACTTTCATCAAACAGACCATCACTATAGTTTTACCACATATTATTTTTATAATATACAAAAAATATATATAATTAAAAATACTACGATCAATACCCTGAATATGTTATAGGTCATTAAATTCATCAGCGTCGAGTTAAAGACTTTGTATACTCTCTTGTAATTATTGTCATAATGATAATTGCAAAATAAACAAATTTCTCCAATAATTCACTCACTTTTTCAAAATGAATAAATTATTGATTTATTTCTTCGTCAAACAATATTACTTGATTTTATCTTCTACATATATCATAAATGCTAGTAATTTTTTTGTTCATTCTGCACTTCTATCATCCAAACAGTACATCTTTTTGATTTGCTTATATTTTGCCTCACTTTCAGCACTTGTCAAATCCAACTATATTTTAACACTTATGTATTTATCGACATCAAGTTTAGACAAAAGTGCTACCGTCTCCACATGGCTCGCAAAAACAGTATGAATAACAAGGCAGTGTATCCGTTCGTGGAAACTTATCAATCATACTTTTTAACGATAGAACAAGGCTATCGTTAAAAGGTTTAAGCTGTAATGATAATTATTTTCTAACTTTTTATTATAAACTAAATTTTAATATTTACAATCCACTGGTTATGTTGATTTTTGTCTATCTGCTCGATGACTTTTACCTTTTGTCCATTGACATTAAGGTAATATTCTTTTGGCATTTTATTTCCTCCATTTCTTTTTTGTCTGCGTTTTAAGACAAAAAAGGAGGACTTCTGCACATAGGCATAAGAAGTCCTCTGAAATTAAAGAATCCTGCTCTTTCTCTATACTTTAAATTTGATTTTTTATGGTAATTACCAGTATCAAAAAGGTCTATTGTTTTTTTCTATATGAATAACAGACCCTAAATAATACATAGCAATTACCTCCATTATTTAATCCATTTTTCCCTCACAAATAAAGATTGATTAAATCACTCCTGCTTTTTCAAAATGCTTTTTGAGTATCTTTGTTGCAACGAATGCTCCTATGCAAGCAAGAACAAAAGTTGTCAAACCAAAGCCTACTGCCCACGAAACTTTGAAATAAGATAATGCTTCATTTATTTGTGCTTCGCTCATTTTCCATTTTGACGCTCTTTCCACAAAAGAAGCTGTTCCGAATAAAATCACAGGAATTACTGTTCCTAAAAAATCTGCTAATGCAAATGTCCCATATCCAATAATCATTCGTCCCTTGCTCTCATAATTTCCTATAATCAAATCACATATAATTCCACCGATTACAGCAAAGACTGCATGAGGCAAATGTCCTCCTGACAACGCAATTAAACCAAGAAGCGTTCCTGATATTGTAAATACGCCCTTCTTTTTAACTTTCACAGCCATAAGAATATAAACCGTGGCAGCTACCATAAAGCTAACTCCTGAAGCAATAAATCCTCCAACAACTGTTGTTGCCATAGCAAATGCAACTGCCATGTATATGACAATTCCAATTGCATTAAAAATTCCGATTGTAATAAAATCACGACCATTTAATTTGTTTTTCATAAAAGTCCTCCTAATAAATTCTCTGTATTACTATCATAAGAGCAATCATAAAAGCTCCTAATAGTCCAATAGTTAAGTCTGCACATTTAAAATGCAATTCTGTTAATGTTACCCTATTCTCATCACTATCAAGTCCTCTAATGAGTGCTGAAGCTGACAATTCATCTGAAATCTTAATCATTCTCATTAAAAGCGGAACAAGTGTATATTCAATATATTTAATTGGGTGTAGCAATGGAAAAAATCTACTTGTTACAATTCCTCGAATCTTCATATTCTCTTTTAATGCCTTGAGTTCTGTTTTTATAGTTGGTACAAACCTAAGCAAAACACTAAAAGGTATACCAATGCTTCTTGGTACTTTCATTCTATTCAATGCTTCAAGCATTTCACTTACACTTGTAGTCTTTGTTATATATCCACCAAACATAGCAATTAAGGTCATTCTTGATGCAAAGTAAATAAACATATATATTGCAAATACGATGCTTGCTTCAGAAAACTTGCTAATCCCTAACTCTATGCCGTATAAAAGCACAAAAAACAAGATAAAGCGTAACGCCCTTTTCCACATACCGCTATATAAATATAGAAAAAAGGCAAAAACAATTAGTACAAAAAGTAAAATTGTATCGCTTATAAAAAAGCTCGTAAACCCAACAATTGGAAGTAGAGTAAGCTTTATTCTCGGATCTATATTTTTTCTATCTGACAAGCTCTCTACCTCCTCTCATCTTGTCTAATATGAGAAATTTGTTACTTTCACTCATATTCAAAACAGTTTCTATTTTTCCATCTCCCATTACCCACAGCTCGCTTACTGTGTTTGCTAAAAACTCAAAATCATGACTTATTACCAAAACTGTTGTCCCATTTTTTAATTGTTCTTCAATCAATTTTGCCACCGAAAGCATTGAGTCTTTATCACAACCTGATGTTGGTTCATCATAGATGAAAATCTTTGCCTGTTTCATCATTCCACAAGCTATTGTCAGTCTTTGTTTTTCTCCTCTTGATAAAGCAAACGGATGTTTATCAACGTATTTATCTAAGCCAAGTACATTCAAAATAAACTTTGCCTTTTGTGTATTTTCTTTTTTATCTTTACTTGAAATGCCAAGTAGCATTTCATCAAGTACACTTTCCGAAAACAACTGATAGTCTGAATCTTGAAAGACAAAATATGACATATCCATTAAATCTTTATGATTAAGCGACTTATCTTCTCCCGCCCATATTGTTCCATCTTTTATCTTCTCAAGTCCTGAAATCACTCTTGCAAAGGTAGTTTTCCCGGTACCATTTAAGCCGATAAGACCAATGGCCTTTCCACACTCCATATTGAAATCAAGATGATTTAAGATGTACTTGTTTTGTTTCTTTCCATCCTTAGCTACATTCGGATAGCAAAATCTCAATCCTCTTCCGTTGATACTTTCATCATTTAATTGATATGAATCTTTCTTCTCACTTATCCTGTATTCTTCTAATTCAAGAGTTCTTAGTCCATTTTCATCCCAAAACTCCCCTTCAAGATGGATAACTTCTTCCCGACTCAAGTCCTGTGCAATCTCTCCATCTTTCACCAAAAGAAAACGGTCAAATAAAGATTTTACATAGTACAAACGATGTTCAATTAGAACAACCGTTGTTCCGTTTTTCTTTAATTTCTCCAAAATTAAAAACAGATCAAATGTTGCTTTCATATCCAAATTTGCTGAAGGTTCATCTAAAATTAAAACTTTCGGATTCATCGCATAGATGCTTGCAATAGCTATCTTTTGTTTCTGTCCACTTGATAATTCAAAAACAGATTTTCCTTTCAGTTCCTCAATATCCAGTTCTGCATATACTTCTTCTACTCTCTGTTTGATTTCCTTTCTTGATTTACAAATCGTTTGAAGACCAAAAGCTATTTCTTCATCTGTAGTTGTCGTAAAAAACTGACTTCTTGGATCTTGAAATACAGTCCCTACAATATGCCCTATTTCATGAAGTAATAATTTGCTTATATCTTTTCCTGACACAAAGGCTTTTCCTTGCATTTTGCCTTTGTAATAATGCGGAATAAGACCATTCATTACACTTCCAAGAGTACTTTTACCGCTTCCACTTTTCCCTGAAATCAAAACAAATTCACCTTTTTTAATTTCAAGATTGATATTTTTTAAAGCAGTTCGCCCATCTTCCCATTCATAAGAAACATCTTTTAACAGAATCATGATTATACCTCGTACTGAGCTTTCCATAATTTTGTGTAGTAACCATTTTTATCAAGAAGTTCCCCATGCTTTCCTTTTTCAAGTAAATTGCCTTTTTGAAACACGAGAATTTGGTCAGCTTTTTGAATTGTCTTTAAATGATGAGCCACTACAAGTACAGTTCTATTTTTTGCAAGTTCTGTAATGGCATCTTGTATCAAAGATTCATTTACAGGATCAACATTACTTGTCATTTCATCAAGAATTAAAATAGGTGCATCCTTTAGAAAAGCTCTTGCAATAGATATTCTTTGTCTTTGTCCACCTGATAAAATCCCACCATTTTCTCCAATATCAGTTTCATAACCTTTTGGTAAACTCATAATGAAATCATGTATCTTTGCTTTCTTTGCAGCTTCAATGATTTCTTCTTCCGTTGCTCCTTTTTTACCTACCCTGATATTTTTTTCAATCGTGTTATCAAACAGTTGAACATTTTGCATGACAATACTAATGCGATCTAAAAGCTCATCATAAGGAATATCCCTTATATCAGTTCCTCCGAGTGTAATTTTCCCTTTATGCACATCATAAAATCTTAAAAGCAAGTTGGTTATCGTAGTCTTTCCACTTCCTGATTCCCCAACTAAGGCTGTCATTGTTTTTCCAGCAATAGAAAAACTCAAGTTTTCCATTTTAAATTCATCTTTTTCATAGGAAAAATCTATGTTTTCAAAAGCTATATCATTGTCTTTCGGAACAATTCCATTCACTTTATCCGGGATTACATCTGCATATAAAATTCTTGAAAGTCTCTCATAACTATCTACCGCCGAAACATAGTACATATAGTGTTGTTCCATAGAAGCGAATGGCTTATAAAACTCTTTTGAAATTACCGCAAAGATAATAAAATTAAGTACATCAAGATTTTCCTTTACAACAAATATTGTTCCTGCAATTAAAAGAACCAAATATCCAATATCCAGTAAAAATCCAAATATAGATAATTGTTTTGCCTTAAATCTTGAAGCTGATTTACTTGTTTCTCCAAACTTCTTTGTTTTATTCATAAGCTCATTATCCAAGCTCTTATTGTTAGAAAAACTCTTTAATACAGGTATTCCTCTCACATATTCAACAAATAGACTAACCATATCAAGAAGTGCTGAGTTATTCTGATTCTCTATTTTTTCAGATTGCTTAATTGTCAGATATAAAAAGATAAGTGCAATCGGAACAGATACAGCCATTAGAATAGCAAGTTTTAAATCAATACTTGCAAGACCAACAAATACGACTGCACCTATCAAAAAATCACCAAACATTCTTGACCACATGTGTCCTACAACAAGGGACATATTATCAACATCTTTGTGTAAAATTGTATTGATCTCGCCCAGTCTTTCATTGGTATAAAATCCCAAGCTGAATTTCTTTAATTTGATAATCATGCGTTCTCTTATTTGCTGAACAATATCAAAACCTGCACTATGCTTTTTCATATCTGCGACCATATTACAAATACCTTTGAAGACTACAAGTAATCCAATTGAAATAAAATATTTATATAGGCTTGCTAAGCTCGTTCCGTCAAAGATTTGGAACAGTATAGAAAATACGATAACAATCATGGCTATGGAGCTGAGTCCATAAAGGGCAAAGAATACACTTGATATAATCAAATCTCTCTTGCCAGTTTTTGTAAGTAGTTTTAACATTTCTCTAAACATTTTCTGTTACCACCTCTTTCAAATTCCATCTATCTACCTTGTTCTGTGCTTCAACCATATCCTTATAAAAATCACATCTTTTCATCAGCTCTTCATGGCTTCCTGCATCAAGAACAACGCCCTTATCCATAACTATAATTTGGTCTGAATCTCTAATCGTATTTAGATGATGAGCAATTGTAATGATAGTTTTATCCTTACTTAAATCATCAATCGCTTCACCGATTAGTCTTTCATTTTCACTATCAACAGCTGCCATTGCCTCATCTAATATTAAAATCGGTGCATTTTTAAGAATCATTCTCGCAATTGATATTCTTTGTTTTTCTCCACCGGATAACTTGACTCCCATTTCACCTACTCGTGTTTCATATCCATTTGGCAATGCTGAAATAAAATCATGGCATCTTGCTTTTTTAGCTGCTTCTATAACTTCTTCTTTTGTTGCATTTAGTTTTCCGATTGCTATATTTTCAAAAATGCTTAAATCAAAAAGGATAACTTCCTGTTGCACACTACCAATCAGCATTGATATATTTTCTTGACTATATTCTTTTATGTCTTTTCCATTTATCAGTATTTGTCCTTCGTCTGCATCCCAAAATCCCATAAGCAAATTAGATACAGTACTTTTCCCACAACCACTTGCTCCTACAAAGGCATTCAAACTATTTTTCTTAAAAGTTAAATTGATATTTTTAAGCTCAAAACCATCTTTTCCGTATGCAAAATTCACATCTTTAAATTCTATATTTCCAAACTCTAAACCTTGTTCTGTATTCTTGGTTGGAAGCGGAACTGTTAAAACTTTTCCTATGGACTTTAATGCTTCCTTAAACACAATAGAAAAATGTTGCAATGTAGCAGTCTTACTTATAGATGCAGTAAAAGCAGACGATAAAATTATTGAAAGAATAAAATTAGGTGTTGTAATATTCCCATGATAAAGAAAGATACTTCCCAAAATCATGACAATTACCACTCCAATTTCCATAAATATGTCAATGAGTCCCATTGGTATCGTAACCATCCCCATGCTCTTTTTAACCCAGTAAATATATTCTCTCGCCGTTTTTAATGTTCTTTCACTAATCTCCTCTTCTTTAGCAAAAGCCTTAATCACAGAAATATTTTTTACATATTCCATTAACTCTTCTCTCATCTTGTTTTCATGGTTAAAGTAAATAGCAAAGTTTTTATCCATTGTTTTCTGTGAAAGAACTTTTACCAAATACATGAGTGGAACTCCGGCAATCATACCAAGAGCAAGACGCCAATCCACAAAGATCATAGCTACAAAAATAATGGTAGGCAGAAGTGTAACTGACATTATTTCAGGAAGACCATGAGCAAGATATACTTCCACTTGTTCTACATCATGTTGAACAATGTTGGTAAGCTCCCCAGTATTATGTTCTTTAAAAAATCCTAAACTCAGTTTTTTCAGATGACTGATAATATCTAACCTAAGTTCTGTTAATTTTTCGTATGCTTTCTCATGGGCAACCTTTGTTGCAAAATAATAAAACACTCCTTTTAATACAAATGAAGTAAAGATTCCTAAGAAAATATATTTCAAATTACCTTCGTTAATATTGTTTGTGATTAAAGAACTAATCAAATATACAAGTAAGATTTGTGGTATCAAATCAAATACTATTTTTAAAGCAAGAAGTGAATTGGATAAACCATTTTTCCCAATCACTTTTTTCCTTAATTCTTTTTCCGACATGAACAACTCTCCTTTCAAAATTGAATAATATTGAATTTTAATTCAGTATTAAGGTTTAAAGTAAGACTTTGCTGATTACGCAAAGTCTATTTTTTAGTGCTGATTATAGGGATTCCACTCCCTTATAATAACACCTTGCAATAAGTTTTAGCATATCTTTTGCCCACTTTTCACTTTGATAGTGCCTTGCTATTTCAAGAAGCCCCTCTGTAAAGTTACTGGCTAAAATATGGGCAAGCATTGGATCATATTCCTCTTTTGATTGTCTTTTTAAACTTACTTCAATATGAACCTGCATTTGCGATATGAGTTTTTGTTTTGCTTCTGTATGCTTTGTACCTGAGCTTTTATCCATTAAAATAATTAACTTCTTACGATCTTTTAAAAGTTCATGAATATAATTTTCTCCAACTTCATCAAACCTTTCAGAAGCAGAACCTTTTTCCAAAGATTCTTCCTCTTTAAAAGCTGACTCGAAGTTTATATAAACAGAACTTACTACTGCATCAAACAAAACTGCCTTATTTTTGAAATAGGTATAAATGAGTGCCACAGGAATATCTGCTTCTTTTGCAATTTCTGTTAATTTGGCACCTCTATAATCCTTTTTATAAAATACTTTTTCTGCTGCTTCGAGTATTCTATTTCTAACTTCTTCTTTTAATACTTGTGCCATAGCACACCTCTTTCTATTCCAATACTGAATATATATTTAATAATAAATCAAAATTCAATATTTGTCAAGTTACATGTGGAAATTATGGCGTCCTTATGGTATAATATAGTTATAAATTCAAAACTTGCTTAATGCTTGCTATCTAATTCATTCTTATGTAGCAAGCACAGTAAGTGTCCGTACACTTACGAAAAAATTAATGAAGCAGTCCTTTGGGATCTGCTTCTTTTTTTATCAATTTTTAACTTGTTAGGGTGTACCCTAAGACCCCGAAATACATTCAAAGGATTTAATCAATCCTTATTCTCTCAATATTTA
>NZ_KV808688.1:0-592 GCF_001812365.1 Anaerococcus sp. HMSC065G05 | reverse complement strand
TATTCTCTCAATATTTATTTCTATTCCAGACTTGAAGGTAATTTCAAATTTATCATCAAATATTTTTATCTGTTTGATGTATTTTCTAACAAGTTCTTCATCATATTCTGTTATCTCTCTGCTTTGACTTTTGAGAAATTCCTCCATATCCTTGATGCGTCTTCTGGCATCTTCATCAAGAGCCTTTTGAACAAGCATCTTATGTTTTTCACCCTTTAGGGTATCAACTTCATTAGCAATATCAGTATAGTCTTTCTTAGCTCTTACCTGTGCAAGGAGTTCCTGCTGTTTTACCTCAATTACTCTATTGATGGCTTCTATTTCTTCATCGTTACTTCCAGCAACTACTTTTTCAATATTCTTTATTAGAATTTTTTCAGTATCATCAGAGGTTTTCAAAACCTCATTCATGGCTTTAACAACTGCTTTTTGTAGTTCTTCCTCTGGTATAGTAGCTGCATCACAGCTTTTTGGCCCATGCTCAACCCTTGTGCAGCAACGCCATACCACCAAACGCTCTCCACGATTATTCCAAGCAACTCGCCTATAAATATCTCCACATTTCGAGCAAATACAAAGACTAGAAAGCGCA
>NZ_KV808687.1:0-252 GCF_001812365.1 Anaerococcus sp. HMSC065G05 | reverse complement strand
AAAAAATAACACTGAACAAGTTCAAATGGTATCGGTAGAAAAACTAGTCCCAAAAGATCACATATTAAGAAAAATAAATAAATACATAGACTTTAACTTCATATACGACCTAGTAGAAGATAAATACTCACAAACAACAGGTAGACCAAGTATAGACCCAGTAGTATTAATAAAGCTTGTAATCCTACAATACTTCTTCAACATAAACAGCATGAGGCAAACAATAAGAGAAGTAGAAGTAAACATAGCATA
>NZ_KV808686.1:0-17036 GCF_001812365.1 Anaerococcus sp. HMSC065G05 | reverse complement strand
GTTTTTTCATCTACTTTGTCTACAGTCTGATGCTATACTTTTTGTATAGCATTATTTTTTATTCTTCAATTTCTTTATGATCTTTTGGAACTCTATCAAAAATTCCTGTAACCATAAGAGCTATTGCTCCATCGCCTGTTACGTTACAAGCTGTTCCGAATGAATCTTGGAGGGCAAATATTGAAAGCATAAGAGCTGTTCCTGTATCATTAAATCCTAAGACAGAAATAATTAATCCTAAACTTGCAACTACTGTTCCTCCAGGAACTCCTGGAGCTGCTATTGCAAAAATTCCAAGTAATGCAATAAAGACAATCATATTTGCATTTGATGGAACTTGTCCTGTTAAAATTTTTGAAACTGTCATAACAAAAAATACTTCTGTTAAAACTGAACCGCAAAGATGTGTGTTAGCACAAAGTGGAATTACAAAATCTCTTATTTTTGGATCTAATGTTTTTGATTTTCTAGCACATTTTAAGGCAACTGAAAGAGTTGCTGCTGATGACATTGTTCCTAAGGCTGTAAGATAAGCTGGTAAATAATGACCAAAAACTTCTTTTGGATTTGTTTTTGAGAAAAGTCCTCCCAAAGAATATAAAAGTGTCATCCAAATAAAATGTCCAACTATTACTATTAAAATTATTTTCAAAAATACAGGCAATTCTTGTAAAACTACTCCTTCATAAGATAAAACTGCAAAAGTTGAAGCTATATAAAAAGGTAGCATATTAATTACGACAACGTCTACGATTTTTAAAACAATATTATTAAGTTCCAACAATAAATTTTCCCAAGTTTTAGATTTGGTAAGAATAACTGCTATACCAAAAATAATTGATGTTACAAGAGCTGTCATAACTGGCATTATTGGATCTATTGATAATTTAAAAATAGATTCTGGAATTTCTTTTGCTCCTGCCACATTTGATGCAATATTTAAATGAGGAATAATAGCTTTTCCAGCTAAAAAACTAAATGTTCCTGCACCAATTGATGAAAGGTAGCAAATCAATAAAGTTACAGTTAGAATTTTTCCTGCATTTTCTTTTAATGAAACAATAGCAGGTGTAACAAAACCTAGGATAATCAAAGGAACAATATATCCTATCAAATCTCCAAGAATTGTTTTTATCGAACTAACTACCAAAATTGCAGATTCATTTGAAATTTGTCCAATAATAATTCCTACAATAATTCCCATCACTAGCTTAAAAACTAATGAATTGAAAAAGCTTTTCTTTTTCATTTTTCATACCTCTTTCATTTATTTTAATAATATTCTACATTAATTCGACAAAATTACAATGCCATAATAGTCTTTTATTGTAATAAATTATATTAATCATAAAGTTTTGCTTGGCTTAAATACATTTTTTTATAAAGTCCATCATCTTTCATTAGCTTTTCATGATTTCCATTTTCTGTAATTTTTTTATTATCACAAACAATAATCCTATCAGCATATTTTGTTGATGAAAGCCTGTGAGAAATAAAAAGCGAAGTTTGTCCTTTTGAAATATCCAGCATTTTTTCAAAAATTTCTTGTTCACTTCTTGGATCAAGAGCACTTGTTGGCTCATCCATTATAAAAAATTTCCCCTCATGGACCATTGACCTTGCTAGGGCAAGTTTTTGCCCAATTCCACCAGAAGGTTCGACAGAATTTTTTGAAAAAAGGAAAGTTAAGAATGTGTCTTCTTTATTTACAAGCCCATCTATCCAAGATTTCAAATTTAAAAGATAAAAAGATTCATCCATTTTTTCTCTTTGATAATTTGTAATATCATCTAATAAATTTGCTGAAATATTTTCAGAAATTCTAAAAGGAAATAATCTAAAATCTTGAAAAGTTGGGGAGAGGATTTTGTAATATGTTTTTGTGTCAATATCATTTATATTAATCCCATTCAAATAAATATTTCCTTTTGTAGGCTTATAAAATTTGCACAAAAGTTTTACAATTGTAGATTTTCCAGCACCATTTTTTCCCACAAGAGCTACGGTTTCTCCATTTTTAATTTCAAAAGAGCAATTTTCCAAAATATTTTCCTTTGATTTTGGATATTTAAAGCTTACATTATCAAATTTAATAGTGATTTTTTCTGTGTTTATTTTTTTGATTTTTCCTTCATCAAAATTTTCTTCTTTTTGATTTAAAAAATCAAATAAACTTTGGAGTTGCTCATTAAATGCAATTACTTGGGCATAATTTTTTTGTATTTCCTTGCTTGCATTTATTAAACTTATTAATGAGTTAAAATATAAAGTAAAATCTGCAAGGCTTATGGCTTTTTCTATAAGCTTAACTACAAGAAAAAACAAAGATCCAAGTATAGAAAAATTAGAAAATACATTCATAAGCCCAACATAAATTCCATTTTTTGTATAATATGCGCTGGAATTTTTGACCAATTTTTGGTGAAAAATTTCAGATTTTTTTAAAATAAAATTTTCTCCATTATAAATTTTTATATCTTTAAAATATCTATGGTCTTGAGAAAAATTTATAAAAAATCTGTAAGCCCTTAGTTTTGGTATATCATTTTTTTGATAATCTAATTCATTTTTCTTAATTAGCTTTACAATTTTTTTATTTAAAAGTATTAAAATAAGTACAACAAATACAACAAAAACCGATAAGTTCATAAGAACTACTAAAGAAAAAATACCTGTAATTGTGGAGTTTATTGTTATTGCAAATAAATCATATATTTTAAAAATTTCGAAAATAGCATAATGGGCTTTTTCCATTTCATCTTGAACTGTTTTACTATCCGATTTTTCTACTGGAAGCTTAATAGCCTTTTCACTTAATTTAAAAGTATAGACATCAAAAAAAGATTCAAAAGATTCTGTGAGTAAATTTGCATTTAACTTATTAACTAACCCCCTAATCAAATCAAAAATTAAAACTAAAAAAGCGATTATAAAAATTATTTTTAATCTTTTTTGTCCGTATATTTCATCAATTATTAATTTTGGTGCAATAATAGAAAAAAGAGGAAGTATTCCCATAATAAGGGAAAATATTACAAATTTTTTGATGAAATTTTTGTGTATTTCATTTATTTTTTTTAATAATTTTAAAATATTTTTCATACTTCCTCCTTATAATTTTTTGCTTGAAGATTGTATAAATCTTTGTAATCAGAATCATTTCTCATAAGTTCTTCATGGCTTCCTGTAGATTTTATTTCCCCATCTTTTAGATAGACTATCCTATTGCAAAATTTTGTTGATGCAAGTCGATGAGAGATGAAAATTGAAGATTTATCTTTAATCAAATCATTGTACAAAGTGTATAATTCTCTTTCTGCAAGAGCGTCAAGTTGGGCAGTGGGTTCGTCTAAAATTAAAAGTTTTGAAGAATTTTTCTCAATACTTCTTGCTAAATATAATTTTTGCTTTTGTCCACCAGAAAGATCAACTCCATCATCATCTAAAATTCTAAGCAAAGTTTGCTTATCTTTTTTGTCATAAGATTCTATAATTTTATTCAAATGAGTAAGCTCATAAGTTTTTTCTAGATTTTTATTAGAATCATTTAATAAAATATTTTCTTTAATAGAAAATGGAAGAATTTGAGAATCTTGGAAGACAGCTGAAACCAAGCTATTATAATCATAATCTAGTTTTTTGAAATTTTTACCATTAATAAAAATTTCCCCATCATAAGATTTATAAAAACCTGCAAGAATAAGAGCGAGAGTAGATTTTCCAGCTCCATTTTCTCCAACTAAGGCTATAGATTCATTATTGTTTATGGTTAAATTTATATTTTTTAATACATATTTATCAGAGTTTGGATATTTAAATGATAAATTTACTAAGTTGATTTTTAAATTTTTTGGTAAATTTTTATTTTCAAAAGATTTTTGATAAGGATTTATAATTTTAAAAAACGGTTTAAATCTTGTAAGATTATCAAAAAAATCATTAAAAATCCACATAAACAAATTGTTAAAATTTACAAAGGCTAAAATTGCTGTAAAATAAACATAAAAATCTCCAAGGTCGAGATTTCCGCTCATAAGATTTGTAATAAGCCAATACATAATAAGAGCATCTCTAATAAAATTAATAAGTCTTACAAGGCTATAAATTTTAAAGGTTTTTTTATCTGTTCTAACTAGGTATGCTATCCTATCTTGGTTGGTTTTTTTGTAAAAACTTTTAAAGACATTTATAAAATCAAAAATAAGTATATCTTGTTTTGATAAGGGAGATCTTAGCTCGTTGTTTAATTTTGTAAATTTATTGTAGTTTTCGTCTTGGTCATTCCAAAATTTAGAAAATTCTCTAGGAATTTTATTTGCAATATAAGTTGAAATTATTGTTAAAATAATTATCAAAAATAAAATAATTCCACCAATTTTTAAAAAAATCCACAAAAATCCTGCGATAGAAGTTAGGGATGCTAAAAATTCTGGCAAAGTCATCATTACAGCTCCTGCTCCTAGATAGGGACTGTCGACAGCCTTATTTGCACTATTTATTTTTTCAGATTCAGATTTTTTCATTTTTTCTTCATAGGGAAGGTAGAGGGCATATTTTGTTACCATATTCATATATTTATATCTGATATTATTCATTTTCATACGGTAAGTACCCATGATAAAAGATTCAAAAAAACTTATAATAGTTGATAAGACTAATAATAAAATAAAAAAGCCTAACATAAAATCAAGTCCATTTTGATAATTTTTCAATATGTAGGCAGGCGAAATAATCCATATAAATGGTTTTAAGCCTATAAATATGGAGTAAAGTACGATTAATAAATACATGCTTGGCTCATACTTAGCCATTGATTTAAAAATATATTTTAATTCTTTCATAAAAAGCCTAAACGGCATCCTCCTTGTTGTAGTAAGTCAAGGAGCTTTTCCTCACTTACAAGTTACAAATTACCTCTTTATTTTTAATATTATTGTTCATTTTTCTTCTCCTTTCTTTAAACTAATTTAATATTAACAATTTAATTAAATGAAGTCAAAAAAAGATGGCAAAGGCCATCTCAATTTTCTAATATTTCAATTGCACATTTTAAACCATCAAGGGCTGATGAAATTATTCCGCCAGCATAACCTGCACCTTCTCCTATTGGTCTTAGATTTTTAAATTTTAAAGTGGAATAATTTTTATTTCTTTCAATTCTAATAGGACAAGAAGTTCTTGTTTCAACTCCTGTTAATATTGCATCTTCATCGGAGAAAGCTTTCATTTTTTTTGAAAAATCAATTAAGGCAAGCTTTATTGCCTTATTTATTTTTTCTGGATAAATTTTATTTAAATCAGCAAACTTATAAGATGGTTTGTATGTTGGCTTAATTTTTCCCAAATCTTTTGAAACTACCCCATTAATGTAATCACAAACTTTTTGCACAGGAGCTGTAAAATTTCCTCCACCAAGCATATAAGCTTTTTCTTCTATTTCTCTTTGAAATTTAATACCACTAAGATTATCATCTCCCAAAATTTCTGGTCCAATAGCACAAACAACAGCAGAATTTGAATTATAATTTCCCCTGTCATGGTAGCTCATTCCATTTACACAAAGTCGATTTTCTTCACTTGATGCAGGAACGACATAGCCGCCTGGGCACATACAAAAAGTATATACAGAAATATTTTTCTTTTTATCAAAATATTTAAGGGCGTAGGAAGCCTGTGGAAGTTTATCATCAATAATTTTGTATTGGCTAAAATTAATATCTTTTTGCAAGTGTTCAATCCTAAATCCAACTGCAAAATTCTTTTGACTAATGTCAATATATTTATCTAACATTATAAAAGTATCGCGAGAAGAATTGCCCAAGGCAAGAATATATTCGTCGGCTTGGTATTCATTTTTATTTGTAATAAGAGATTTTATTTTACCATTTTCAATATTTAAATCCGTAAAAATTTCATTAAAATGAAAATTCCCTCCCATTTCAATAATTTTTTTCCTAATATTTATAATGACTTTTCTTAAAAGATCTGTTCCAACATGTGGCATTTGGGTGTATAAAATATCTTCTGGGGCACCATTTTCAACTAAAATCCTAAAAATTTCCCTAGATCTTTTATCCTTTGACCTAGATGTTAATTTTCCATCAGAAAAAGTACCAGCACCGCCTTCGCCAAATTGAATATTTGATTCGGGATTTAATTTTAAATTTTTAATAAAATTGTCGATAGTTTTTATCCTATCTTCAATTTTTTCTCCTCTTTCAATTATAGTAACTTTAACACCATTTTTACAAAGAGCATAGGCACAAAAAAGTCCACTGGGACCAGATCCAACAACAATAGCAGAATTTATTTTATTTTTATTTCCTAAAACTAAATCCTCTTCAACAAATTCCCCAATATCATTTTTTAATTTTTTCCTAGTTTTTTTATCAATATCACAATCAATCAAAACTTGATAAACATAAAAAATACCACGCCTTGCATCAATTGACTTTTTATAAATTTTAAAAGAATCAATTTTTCTATTAATTTTTTCTTCAATAGCCTTTTTTAAATTTTCATCATTATCCAAATCGTATGGAATTTTAATATTTCTAATTATATACATAAAACATCCTTTCTTATTAATTTTAACAGATTTTCCATGTTAAATAAATTTAAAATAATATATAATTGATTAGGAGGAACTTATGAAAGTTAGTTTAGTTGAAAATAAATTAGAAAAAGAAAATATTTCATCCTACATATTAAATGATTTAAATTCATGGTTTGAAGATGAGGATGCTGTAAAAAATTATATAGAAAAATCTAAAGAATATATTTTTTTCAAAGCAAGTGAAAATGGAAAAAATTTTGGTTTTATCGTTTATAAAAAAACTTCGGATTATACTATTGAAATCTTTGTAATGGGAGTTTTGAAAAAATATCACGGAAATCATATAGGAAGAAATTTATTTGAAAAATCCATTGAAATTTTAAAAAAGTATAATTATGAATTTGTCCAAGTAAAAACTTTAAAAGAAGGAATAGACGATGGATATGATAAAACAAATAAATTTTATCAAGCTTTGGGATTTAGAAAATTTGAAGTAATTGAAGAAATTTGGTCAAAAGAAAATCCTTGCCAAATTTATGTGAAAAGTATTGTTTGAGGGAGCAATTACATAATTTTTATCCTAAAAAATGATAATTTATAAAAAAATATTTGACAATATTAAAAACAGATCTTATAATAACTACAACAATAATTTATTTATAAAAATTTATGAAAAAAAGAGTAGGCTTATTAAAAAGCACAGAGAGTTGGAGTTTGGTGAGATCCATCCTTTGAAATAAGTTCGAAAATCATTTTTCTTTTGCATATCTGAATTATAGTAAGATATGTCGCCATGGTTGGCGTTATCAAAACCCGGCATTGTTTGATGCTTGAAGAGCTTATTTTTATATAAGAATAAAGGTGGTAACGCGGAATTTTCGTCCTTTGTCTAATTTTTAGACAAGGGACTTTTTTAATGAATAAATATTGTAATAAATTTTTTGGAGGATAGAATGAAAAAATTATCAACAAGTCAATTTTTACAAGTTAGTGTAATGCTATTCGGTTTGTTTTTTGGAGCTGGAAATTTAATTTTCCCTCCACTTTTAGGAAATCAAGCAGGTTCTTTTACATTTATTTCTTTGTTAGCATTTTGCGTTACTGCTGTAATATTTCCTGTAATGGGAGCTATAGTAGTAGGAAAAACTGAAGGATTAACAAATTTATCCAACAGAGTTTCTCCTTTATTTTCTGTAGTTTTTACTACGGCAATATATTTATCAATAGGACCTGGACTTGGGATACCAAGAGCGGGATCTGTTCCTTTTGAAATGGCAATCGCTCCATATATACCGGAAGAATTTAATATGAATCTTGCTAGATTTTTATACACTTTGGTATTTTTCTCTTTAGCCTTATTTGTATGTTTAAAACCAAATAAATTAGTAAAAAGAGTTGGAAAATATTTAACACCTACACTTTTAATGATGATAGTTTTTATGTTTTTAAAAGTTATAACAATGGAAAAAAACATAGCAGCCCCTGTTGGAGAATATAAAAATGCTCCTTTAGTTAAGGGATTTTTGGAAGGATATAACACCATGGATGCAGTTGCTGCATTAAATTTTGGTTTTGTAATAGCCCAATCTATAAAAAGATTTGGAATAAAAGATAAAAATGAAGTTACAAATTATACAATAAAAGCAGGACTTGTAGCAGGAAGTGTTTTATTTTTAGTATATGCAATGCTTGCAAGTGTAGGAATGATAGGCTCATCAAAACTTGTTGGAGCAGAAAATGGCGCTGTAATATTAACATATGCAGTAAAAAATGTTTTTGGAAATTTTGGAATAGTTTTACTTGCAGCAATATTTACACTTGCATGTCTTACAACTTGTATAGGGCTTATAACAAGTGGTGGAGAATATTTTGAATCATTATTTAATCATAAATTATCATATAAAAAATGGGTTTTTGTTTGGACATTATTTTCATTTTTGATGGCAAATTTTGGATTAAATAAATTATTAGAATTTTCAGTTCCGCTATTAACAATAATATATCCAGTAGCCTTAGTCTTAATACTAATGGGAATAAGCCATGATTTTATAAATTATTCAAAAGAATCTTATCTATTTACAGCAAGCTTATCAGTTTTAATACCATTAGTAGAAGTATTAAATAATTCATTTGGAATAAAATTGTGGTTTGTCACAAATTTAGTTGAATCTTTACCATTATATAAAGAAGGACTTTCATGGCTATTGCCAAGCCTATTTGTTTTAGTTATAACAACAGTAGTTTTTAAATTCTTGTACACATTTAAAGAGAATGAAAAAATTAAAGAAAGATATTAGAAAATAATCGGGGAGACTCGATTATTTTTATATTTTTATAAATGGATAAAGAAAATTTACTTGAAAATTAATTTGTGATATAATTTTACTATCTTATTATGACTTTAATACATTTTTGTATTATTGTACTAAACTAAAGGAGGGAATATGTTAACAAAAATTAGTAATTTTATAGGGCCTATAAATGAAATTCTTTATTATCCGATATTAATAATTTTGTTGCTTTTGATAGGTCTTTATTTTACATTTAGGACTAAATTTTTACAAGTTAGGTTATTGAAAGAATCAATTAATGTTGTAATGGAAAAACCTGAAGAGGAAGGTGCCGTTTCTTCATTTCAAGCTTTGATGGTTTCTACTGCATCTAGAGTTGGTTCTGGAAATATTGTAGGAATTTCTACAGCAATTTGCCTAGGAGGTTATGGTGCAGTTTTTTGGATGTGGATTGTTGCGATAATTGGTGGAGCAAGTGCTTTTATTGAATCTACTCTTGCACAAATTTATAAAAAAAGAGATGAAAATAATAAATCTTATGGTGGACCTGCTTATTATATTGAACAAGGTTTAAAATCTAGAACACTTGGAATTATTTTTGCTATTAGTTTGATTTTGACTTATGCAATTGGTTTTAATATGCTTGCATCTTTTAATCTTCAAACTTCTTTTATTGCTTATGATTTTTATGATCCAAACAAAACTCCATTTATTATTGGATTAATTCTTGCAATCATTACTGGAATTTGTATTTTTGGTGGTGGGGATAGAATAATTAAATTTACATCAACTTTAGTTCCTTTTATGGGAATTATTTATATTTTGGTGGCAATTATCATGATAGTTGTAAATATTTCTTATATTCCAACTGTTTTTTCAAATATTTTTAAGGATGCTTTTAATTTTAGGGCGATTTTTGCAGGCCTTGCATCTTCTTCAATGATGTATGGAATAAAAAGAGGGCTTTATTCAAACGAAGCTGGTATTGGTTCAGCACCAAATGCTGCTGCAAGTGCAAATATTTCTCATCCTGTAAAACAAGGATTGGTTCAAATGCTTTCAGTTTTTATTGATACGCTTTTAATTTGTTCAGCTACAGCTTTTATGTGTCTTTCTTCTGGAATTGAACCAAGCGAGGCTTTAAGTGGAGCTCCTTATGTTCAAGAAAGTCTTTCAACTTTGTTGGGTGGATTTGGAAATTATTTTATTTCTTTTTCCTTAGCTTTATTTACCTTTACAACCTTGATTGGAAATTTATTTTATGTAGATAGTAACCTTGCTTATATAAATAAAAAAACACCATCAAAAGTTTTTATGATAATATTTAGATTGTTTGCAGTAATTGTAATTTTATTTGGAGCTATGAGCGAAGTTAAACTTGCTTGGGATATTTCTGATTTGTTGATGGGAATAATGGCTTTAATAAATTTACCTTCAATTTTAATTTTATCTAAAAAAGCTATTGATTGTTTAAAAGATTATGAAAAGCAAAAAAGAAGTGGAAAAAATCCAATATTTAAAGCAAAAGATATTGGTGTGAAAGAAAAACTTGATTATTGGAATTAATTACAAAAAAATAAATAAATTTTAACCGTTAGCTTGTTAAAGATTGTTGCAATTTGACAAAACAACTCATTAATGGTAGTATTCATAGTGCAATTGAACAAGCGTGATAGAGGTGCGGAAAACATTAGTAAAATATTTTTTTGGGAATCGGAAATATTTGAAAGGGTAATCCACCGAGGGATTTTGAGTCTGCCCAAGACTTAAAGTTGCCGGGACGATTGGAGAATATCTGTCGTACTGCCATATTTTTATGGAGAGCTGTCGTGGTTTATAATTATTTTATATAGTTTAATATTTAAGTCATGGCATGCGTCATGACTTTTTTTGCAATTTAAATTCGAGAGGAGTTTTAAAATGAACAAAAAAAGAAAATTACCATTACTGTTGGTAATTTCTTTAGCACCGATAATTGTTTCAATATTTATTGTAGAAAGTGGTATTGAAACTTATGCTAGTATTTGGGCGTTATTACCCCCAGTTGTGGCAATTTTAATGGCACTTATGACAAAAGAAGTATATTCTTCTTTATTTTTGGGGATTGTAATAGGAGCTATATTAGCATCAAAAAGATCTTTGGCAAAATTTTTAGATAATATTGTTGTAAAAGGTCTAACTAATTCTATTTCACAAACTTCAGGAATTTTTATTTTCTTGATAGTTTTGGGAATTTTGGTAGTGTTAATAAATCATTCTGGAGGGTCAAAAGCATTTGGACAATGGGCTGATAAAAAGATAAAATCAAGAAAAGGCTCACAACTTGCAACATATTTTTTATGCATTATGCTTTTTATTGATGATTATTTTAATTGTTTGACATCAGGTTCTGTAATGAAACCAATTACTGATTCTCACAGAATTTCTAGAGCAAAACTTGCTTATCTTATAGATGCAACAGCAGCTCCAATTTGTATGATTGCACCAATTTCATCATGGGCTGCAGCGGTTTCTGGATATGCACAAGGCACAGGTCTTTCTGGAATTGAATTATTTATAAGGGCAATTCCTTATAATTTTTATTCTATTTTAACTTTGTTTTTTGTTATATCTCTTATTATTTTTGGAAGAGATTATGGTCCTATGAAAGAATTTGAAGATAGGGCAATTAATGATGGAGATTTGGGAAATATAGTAGAATCAGAAGTTAGTGCAGAAGATGGTAATCCTGAAGGAAAAGTTATTGATTTAGTTTTTCCAATTTTAAGTCTTATTATAATTTCTGTTTTGTCTTTAGTTCATATTGGTGGATTTTTTGATAAATCTAGTGAATTTTATATGGATTTTGTAAATGCTTTTGCAAATACAGATTCAACAGTTGCTCTTCCAATGGGAGCAATTATAGCTTTAATTATTACGATAATTTATTTTTTGATAAGAAAAGTTATAAGTTTTGAAAAATCTATGGATGCAATCTCAGAAGGTTTTCAATCAATGGTTCCTGCGATTTTAATTTTGACAATGGCTACAAGCTTAAAAAATATTTCAAATGATTTGTTAGGCTCAACAAAATTTGTCGGAAATCTTATGACAAATGCAGCAAGTGGACTTAGCACATTTTTGCCAGCCGTCATATTTGTTGTAGCAATTTTATTGGCATTTGCAACTGGAACAAGTTGGGGAACTTTTGGAATTTTAATTCCTATTGTAGCATCAATGTTTGATCCTACTGATCCAATATTTTTTATAGGAATTTCAGCTTGTCTTTCGGGAGCAGTTTGCGGAGATCATATTTCTCCAATTTCTGATACGACAATTATGTCATCAGCAGGAGCAGGATGCGTTCACGTCGATCATGTAAGAACTCAACTTCCTTATGGAATAACTGTTGCATCAATAGCTACAATTTCTTTTATAATAGCAGGCTTTACACAATCAGCTTTAATTTCAATAGCTTTTGGAGCAATTGTAATTTTTATTTTTATGTTGTATTTAAATAAAAGTAAAAAATAATTTTGTGATTTTTGTAAAGGTATAAATACAATCGTCCTTAATTAGAAATTTATCTTAAAAATTTTAAAAATTAAGATTTATTTCTAATTAGGGGCGATTTTTTATTTTGTAAGAGCTTTTTTTACTGTAATTTTTTTGAAAAAATTAATTAAAAAATAAATTATTTTACATTAAAGATTAAGTCAAGTATAATTAGAAACTAACATAAAAAATATGGATAAAAATGATATATAAGAAAGAGAGGATGTATGTTTTTATTAGATAACATAATTGGTATTGCAGATTTTTTGTGGAGCAATATTATTGGTTATGTTTTATTAGGAGTAGGTCTTTATTATACAATAAGATTAGGTTTTCCTCAGATAAGATATGCTAAAGATATAAAAGATGTTTTGAAGAAAAATTTAAAAAGCGATGATAATGTTTCAGGCTTTGGAGCTTTGGCTGCTGCTGTTGGTGGACAAGTGGGAACAGGTTCTTTGGTAGGAGTTGCTTCTGCTCTTGTAGCTGGTGGTCCTGGAGCGATTTTTTGGATGTGGGTTACTTCAATTTTAGGTATGGTAATCACATTTGCCGAAACAGTTTTAGGTCAAGTTTATAGGGTTAAATTATCTGATGGAACTTATAGGGGTGGTCCAGCATATTATATTAGAAATGGTTTGGGCAAAAGAGTTTTATCAATTATAACAGCATTTTTATATATAATTGGTGTAGGATTATGTATAGCCTTTATGCAAACAAATTCAATAGCAAATGGATTTAAGGATGTTATTGATTTTAATCCAATTATAGTAGGAGTCATTGTAACAATTCTTGCAGGAATAATTACTATTGGTGGAGTAAAAAGACTTACAAAAGTTACAGGATTTTTGGTGCCAATTATGGCAGCTTTTTATGTAATAATTGTTTTTATAATTATAATTACAAATATTAGTAAACTTCCTTCTGTTATTGCATTAATTTTTAAATCAGCTTTTAGTCCACAAGCTGCTGTTGGAGGAATTGTTGGTCATAGTGTAATGCAAGCTTTTAGAAATGGAGTTGCAAGAGGATTATTTTCAAACGATGCAGGTAATGGAATTGCAGGAATTATGCATTCATCTGCTGACGTTGACCATCCAGCAGAACAAGGATTTTTGGGAATGTTTGGAACCTTTGTAACAACTTGTATAATTTGTTCGCTTACAGCTTTCGCGATTTTATTAACTGGTGTTTTGGGAAATGGATCTGACGGAATAAATCTTGTTCAAGATGCTTTTTCTGCACAAATCGGGCTAGTTGGAAGATGGGTTGTTGCTTTTGCTATGGCATTTTTTGGATTTACAACATTAATTGCAGATTTATTTTATGGAGAAGCTAATGTAATTCATATATTCAAAGAAAATTTTAAAATTCCACTTTGGATTTATAGAATTTTTGCAGCTGTTATGTTTATAGTTTCTACAAAAATGTCCCTTGATAGAGTTTGGGGGTTGATTGATGTTTTTGTAGGAATTTTGGTATTTATAAATGTAATAACATTAATATTTTTGTTTAAATCCGTAAAAACTGTTTTAGATGATTATGAAAAACAAAAACAAGAAGGAAAAAAGCCTGTTTGGGATAAGGAAAATAATAGTCTTTATTCTGATGAGGGAGAATATAAAAATTTTAAAATATAAAATTCTAAAAATCTTAGCTTGTGCTAGGATTTTTTATTTTCCAAAATATTAACAAATATGTTAAGTAAAATAAGCTAGAAATTTAAAAAATATTTCATTTAAAAAATAAAATCGTATAATCAAAAAGTAAAGTTAAGTACATGGAGGTATTTATGAATAAGTTAGGAAGAAAAGTTGTTTTGATTGGTAGTGGATTTGTAGGATCTTCTTATGCATTTGCTTTGGTTAATTCTGGACTTGCAAGTACTCTTTCAATTATTGATATAGATAAGGACAAGGCGATTGCAGATGTTAATGATTTGATGGATGCAAGTTGTAAAACACAATCTCCAACTTTGGTTAAGGAAGGTTCTTACGAAGACTGTAAAGATGCTGATTTGGTTGTTTTGTGTTATGGAAATAGCCAAAAAAATCTTACAAATAGACTAAATGATATAAAAATTGCAAGTAGGATGGTTGTTGATACAATTCCAAAAGTTATTGAAAATGGTTATGATGGAATAATTTTGCTTGCAACAAATCCAGTTGATGTTATTTCAAAAGTTGTTCAAAAAGTTTCAGGTCTTCCTTATAATAAAATTGTAGGAAGTGGAACAAATCTTGATACAGCAAGATTTATCCAATATTTGGCAAAAGAAGTAACTTGTAATCCAAAAGATGTTGAAGCTTATGTAATAGGTGAGCATGGCAATTCATCAGTTGCTTTGTGGTCAAATGCAAGAATTAAGGGGATTTCTATTGATAAATTTTTAGATAATATTGACAATGAGGATAAGTTTAAAGAAGAAGTTTCTGAAAAAATTAGGGACAAGGCTTTTCAAATTATAAAAGGAAAAGGTGCAACTCATTTTGGAATTGCAAATTGCTTGCTTGATTTTACAAGAGCAATTTTATTGGATGAAAAGAAAATTATAATGACATCAGCATATCTTGATGGAGAATATAACAACAAGGGTTTATACACAGGAGTTCCAGCAGTAATTGGGGCAAATGGATGTGAAAAAATTCTTGAGATGGACATTTCTAAAAAGGAACAAGAAATGTTTGATAAATCATGCAAGGATCTTGAAGAAAATTATAAACTTGCCCAAGAGGTTTTGGATGAATAAATTATATTATAAATATTTTCTTTTTGGAATTTGTGATATTATAATTTGCTTTGCTCTATATAAAATGATAAATATTTATGCTGGACTTCTTGGCTTATTTTTATCTAATATGTCTAAGGCATTTTTTGAAAAATCTTTTTATAAAAGTATAGATAAGTTTAAAAAGCTAGCAAAAAATTCTAATTTAAGTTATGAACAATTATCAGATATTTGTAAAATGGATGAAAATGATATAAAAATTCTTATTGGAAATGAAAACAAGGGATTTAAAGCTGAAAATATTAAGCTGGCTATTAAAAATTTAGAAAATTATTTAAATAAATAATTAGTATAGAGTCATATTATTATGGCTCTATTTTTTTGCAAAAATTTAAGCTTTATTTTACTTAATTTCTTTTTTCTACTATAATGATAATTGTAAATTAATGATCTATGGGAGCTATGTGCTGAGAGGAAGTTCGACTTCGACCATCAAACCGGACAGGATAATGCCTGCAAGGGATGAAGCATATTTATTCTCCTATAAGTAATTTTAGGAGGTTTTTTTAATTTATGAAATATAAGACACAGATGGAAGCTGCAAAACATGGTTTTGTAACTGAAGAGATGAAAATTGTTGCCAAAAAAGAAAATGTTAGTGAAGAATTTCTTTTAGAAAAAATAGCAAAGGGCGAAATTGTAATTCCTAGAAATAAAAATCACAATTCCATTTCTCCAGAAGGAATTGGCACAGGATTAAAAACTAAAATCAATGTAAATTTGGGAATTTCAAAAGACTTAAACGATCTTGATCTTGAGATGCAAAAAGTTGATATGGCACTAAAAATGGGCGCTGAATCTATTATGGATTTATCAAATTATGGTAAAACTCAAGAATTTAGAAAAAGATTAATTGAAAAATCTACAGCAATGATTGGGACTGTTCCTATGTATGATGCTGTTGGGTTTTTGGATAAGGGTTTAAGTTTTATAAAAGCAAAAGAATTTTTGGATGTTGTAAGAAACCATGCTGAAAATGGAGTTGATTTTGTTACAATTCACTGTGGAATAAATAGGACGAATGCTGAAATTTTTATGAGAAATAGAAGGGTAAATGAAATTGTATCTCGTGGTGGTTCACTTTTATTTGGTTGGATGAAAATGAATGATAAAGAAAATCCATTCTATGAATATTATGATGAACTTTTGGATATTTTAAGAGAATATGATGTTACCTTATCACTTGGGGATTCTTTAAGACCAGGTGGAATTCATGATGCAACAGATCCTGCTCAAATTGCAGAATTAATTACTCTTGGAGAGCTTACAAAAAGAGCGTGGGAGAAAGATGTTCAAGTAATAATTGAAGGACCAGGTCACGTTCCAATAAATGATATTGAAATGAATATGAAACTTGAAAAAAAATTGTGCCACAACGCACCATTTTATGTTTTGGGACCTTTGGTTTGTGATGTTGCTCCAGGATATGACCATATTACAAGTGCAATTGGAGGAGCAATTGCAGCAAGTCACGGGGCAGATTTCCTTTGCTATGTAACACCAGCAGAACATTTAAAACTTCCAGATGTAAATGACGTAAAAGAAGGAATTATTGCAGCAAAAATTGCAGCTCATGCTGGAGATATTGCAAAATTAAAAGATGCAAGCAAATGGGATCTTGAAATGAGCAAGAGAAGACAAAAACTTGATTGGGAAGGAATGTTTGAACTTGCAATAGATCCTGAAAAATGTAGAAGGTATAGAGCTTCATCAAGTCCAGAAGAAGAAAATACTTGCACCATGTGTGGGGCAATGTGCTCAGCTAGAAACATGAATTTAATTCTTGAAGGAAAAGATATAAAATTATAAAATTTAAAAAGTGCGAAAAGATTTCGCACTCAGACTGTAGACAAAGTAGATGAAAAAA
>NZ_KV808685.1:0-17245 GCF_001812365.1 Anaerococcus sp. HMSC065G05 | reverse complement strand
AATTTATTGGTGGGTTTGTCGACGCTCTGATGCTATACAAAAAGTATAGCATTATTTTTTTGAAAGAAAAGCTTATTTAAATGGAGGATTTAAAGTGAAATTTCTGGAGCTTTTCCTTCTTTTCTTAATTTATCTAATTGATTTGTTGCATAAATTTCTACTTCTTTTGGTGCGTGTGCTTTCTTTTTCATTTTTGTTTTTCCAAAAATATTTGTGTATGAACCATCTGCCCAAAATATATTTATTTTAAAATACGCTGTTAATAGAGCATATATTGGATTTATTAAATTTACAAATGCAAATGGGAAATAATAAAGAGGATTTACTCCCAAAGTTTTCATTTGATAAGCTCCACAAGCTGTCCATGGAAACATAACTGCCCACAAAGTGCCTGCATCTTCTAATGTTCTTGATAAATAATTTCTTGAAAGACCCATATCATCATATTTATCTTCATAAAGTGGAGCTGGAACTCCAATGCCTAAAAATTGATCACACATGGTTGCATCGCAAAAAATTGAAGTTGCCATTGTTGTAAAAACAAGTCCACCAACTGAATTAATTTTTTCTTTTAAGTGAGCAAATAATTTTTCAACAACTCCAGATTTTTCTAAAGCTCCTCCAAAAGACACAGCTAATAAAATTAAATTTATAGTCCACATTTGATTATCCATTCCTCCCTTTGCCAAAGCTTGATCAACAAAAGCATTTCCTGTTTCAATATCTGGACCATAGTGTAAAATTGAAAAAATTTCAGCAAGAGATCTTTGTTCTTGAAAAATTAAAGAAAAAATAATTCCAACTACAACAGAAATCATTACACCAGCCAAGCCTTCAATTCTTAATACACAAACTAAAATTATAATTGCAATCGGAAGTAAGACCAAAGGATTTAAATTAAAATTATTTGCAAGAGAAGTTTTTATGCCTTCTGCAATTGTTGGATCATAATTAACAACATTTGCCCTAATTCCCAAAATCGTATATAAAATTAAAGAAACTATAAAAACTGGACCAGTTGTAGAAATCATTGCAGTAACGTGATCAAACAAACCAGTTTTTGAAACACCAGCTGCAAGACTTGTAGTATCTGATAAAGGAGAAAATTTATCTCCAATATAAGCACCAGAAATTACCATACCAGCACTAATCGCTGGATTAATTCCCATTCCCTTTCCTATTGTCATAAATGCAATTCCAATTGTTGCTGTTGCAGTCCAAGAAGATCCACAAGCAAGACTTACAATCGCCGTTATGATACAACCAATTGGCAAAAATAATTTTGGATTTAATAAATCAAGCCCATAATAAATAAGAGCTGGAATTGTTCCACTAATCATAAAAGAAGAAACCAAAAGCCCAACAGTAAGTAAAATTAAAATTGCATCAAGAGTTGTGCTAATCCTATTAATCATTCCATTAATCATCTCTTTAAAAGAATGACCACAAATCATTCCAACCAAACAAGCAACAATTATTCCACAAATTAAAGGCATGTGTGCCCCATCATAAATAGATTCAAATTTTCCATCAACTTTTTCTTTTGCAAAAGCAAATACATAAATCATCAAAGACACCATAGTTATAATCGGCAAAATCGCTTCAAAAAAACTAGGTAGCCTAATTGATTTTTCTTTTTTCATATTAATTCCTTTCATAGTAAATTATATTTTATTATAATTCCTTGATAAAATTATATGTTAAATTTTATCGTATAATTATTTTACAATATCAAGAGCTTATTGTCAATTTTGATTTTAATTATTTTATTTTGTTATCTAGATAAAGTAAAATAATTAAATCATAACCCATTAAAATAAATGGCTAAAAATATTTTTATTTTAATAGCTAAGTTAAATTTTTAATATAAATAAGAATTAATTTTTTTCTCTTAAAAATTTCAGTAAGCTTTAAAAATTTTAAAAATTCTTAAAAGCTTTCAATTTATTTTATTTTTTTAATAATTACATAAAAAAAAGACTATAGAAAAATTATTAATAATCATAATTTACCTACAGTCCCTTTTAATTTTCATTTGTAATTTTTATTTTGCAATAGATTTTAAAGACTTAAAGAAAAAGTAAAATGCTACTGCCATCAATATATGAAATACTCCTGCAATTCCTGAAATTGACATGTCCATTGCTTTTGTCAATTGGCTTGCGTTAACTTGTGTTAAGCCTCTTACAAACATTGTAAGACTTGTTCCTACTAGAGCAATGTTATAAACTTTATAAAATCTTGAAAAACTTTTTGTTTTTATTAAATCTTCTTTGTTGTAAGCGTAAGCTCCTATTATCAAAAATACTAACATTCCCAAAACTAAAACGTGAGGATGGACTTTTGAAAGACTTGTTAGTCCTGTAAATCCTTTAAATTTTGTATATTCTCTATAAAAAGCTCCTGCTGTTAAGCCATAAATCATATAAAACATTGCTGTATTTATTATTTTTTTCATTTCCTCTCCTTTTTATAAACTAAATTGTGAATTGTAAAGATCAGCATAGAACCCATTTTTTTTCATTAATTGTTCATGATTTCCTTGTTCAATTATATTTCCCTCATCCATTACCAAAATCAAATCTGCATTTTTGATTGTTGATAATCTGTGGGCAATTATAAATGAAGTTCTTCCTTGTGCTAATTTATCCATAGCTTCTTGAACTAACTCTTCACTTCTTGTATCTACGTTTGATGTTGCTTCATCTAAAATCAAAAATGGTTTGTCATCAATCATAGCTCTAGCTATCGTAAGAAGTTGTCTTTGTCCTTGTGAAACTGAATCGTCATCATCAATTTTTGAATCTAGTCCTTTTGGTAAAGTTTTTATAAAATGATCTAAGCTTACAGATTTTATTACATGATTTAATCTTTTTTCTGAAATATCTTTTCTATTAAATAAAATATTTTCTCTAATTGTTCCTTTAAATAACCAAGTATCTTGCAAAACCATGGTAAATAAATCGTGGATATTTTCTCTTTTTAAATCATTTATTGATTTTCCATCAATAATAATATCTCCCTTATTTATTTGGTAAAATTTCATTAAAAGATTTACCATAGTTGTTTTACCAGCTCCTGTTGGCCCAACTATTGCAACTTTTTGTCCTTTTTTAATATCAGCTGAAAAATTTGTAATAGTTGGTTTTTTATTTCCATCATAAGTAAATTCTACCTTTTTAAATTCAATATTTCCGAAGGCTTTTTGTGGATCTAAATATTCTTTTTTTTCTTTTTCATCTTCCATTTCTTTTTCATCAAGAAATTCAAAAACTCTCTCACTACTTGCTGCTGTTGATTGAATTGATGTCATAGCTTGTCCGATTTGTGAAAGTGGAGATGTAAATAATCTGACATAAGACATAAAAGCAACAATTACTCCAAAAGTAATTTTCCCTTTAATTGTCAAAACAGCTCCTACAATACAAATTGCAACATAGCCCAAATTTCCAATAAAAATCATTAAAGGCATCATTAATCCTGACAAAAATTGACTCATCTGACTTGCTTTATAAACATCATAATTAGCCTTATCAAATTTATCTAGAACATAATTTTTGGCATTGTATGATTTTACAATATTTAAACCCGAATAAACTTCTTCAATGTGTCCATTCAATTTTCCAAGTGATTTTTGTCGCATTGAAAAATATTTTTGACTTTTACCAATTATCAAAAACATAAATATAAAACCAAATGTGCTTGAAACAATAGCAGTTACTGCCATTTGCCAATTTGTGTAAAACATCATTATAATTGTTCCTAAAAATTGAACGATTGATGAGAAAAGACTTGCCAACGATTGGTTCATTGATTGGGCAATTGTATCAATATCATTTGTAACTCTTGATAAAATATCTCCAACAGAATTTTTATCAAAAAATGTCAATGGCAGTCTATTAATTTTTTCAGAAATTGAATTTCTTAGTTTTTTTGCAAATCTATTTGCAACTTCTGTCATTGAAATGGACTGGATAAATGTAAAAAATGAACTTATAAAATATAAAAGTGCAATTACAATTGCGATATTTTTTATTTTTTCCAAATCTATTTTTGGTTCAATTACTTTTTTTATTGATTTTGGGAATGATTCCAATTTTTTTAGCTCTTTTAGCTGATCTTCTTTGGATAAATTTTTCATATCCATATTTTTTCCTTGGTTTTTTTGCATTATTTTTGCAAATTCCATTTGATCTTCTACGCTAATTTCAACTCCATCTATTGTTATTGGGACAAGACCTCTATTTTTCATTCCTTTTTGAATATTTTTAGCTATTGGTTCAATATTTTCTACTCTTGGTTTAATTCCAAGAGAAATTTCATCAACCATATCGGATAATTTATTTGGAGTAATTATTGTTAAAATTGAACCAAGAATAGCAAGCACAATACTAAGTCCTATTAAAAATTTAAAATCTTTTAATTCTTTTGTTAATCTTTTTATTGATGACTTTAAATCTTTTGGTTTTTCAATTTTCCCTCTTACATTTCCATGTCTAGCCATTGTATAATTCCTCCTCACTTAGTTGGGATAAGGCAATTTCTCTATAAACATCACAGTTTTTTAATAATTCTTTGTGGCGTCCTTTTCCAACTATTTTTCCTTGATCTAAAACTATTATTTCGTCTGCATTCATAATAGTTCCAATCCTTTGAGCAACTATTAATTTGGTAGAATTTTCTGTAGATTTTTTTAATTCATTTCTCAAAATCGCATCTGTTTTGTAGTCAAGCGCTGAAAATGAATCATCAAAGATAAATATCTCAGGGTCTTTTGCTATGGCTCTAGCAATAGATAATCTTTGTTTTTGTCCTCCAGAAATATTTGTACCACTTTGGGCTATCATAGATTTTTTGCCATCGTCCATTTTATTTACAAACTCACTTGCTTGAGCAATGTCCAAAGCATTTTCTATATCTTTATCACTAATTTCTTTTAGTCCTTCTCCAAAATCTATATTATTTTCTATGCTTTCATTAAACAAAAATGCTTTTTGTGAAACATAACCTAATTTATTATATAAATCTTTTAATGGATAATCTCTAACATCAATCCCATCGACTAAAATTTTTCCGCCACTTACGTCATAAAATCTTGGAATAAGATTTATTAAAGTAGATTTTCCTGAACCAGTTGAGCCGATAAAGGCAACAGTTTCTCCCCTGTTTGCTGTAAAAGAAATATTTTCTAAAACTGCTTCTTCTGCATCAGGATATGAGAAGTATACATTTTGAAATTCTACTTTTCCTTTTATTCCATTGTCTTTATAAGATTTTTTTCCATCTTCTATTTTAATTTTTGTATTTAATACTTCATTAATACGATCTGCTGAAACATTTGCTCTTGGTAGCATCATAAAAATAAAGGCTAACATTAAAAATGACATAATAACTTGCATAGCATAAGATGAAAATACAACCATATTTCCAAATAATTCAATTTTTTCTGCAATCATTGCCCCATCAATTAATCTTGATCCAATAAAATAAATTACCAAAGCCAAAAAATTCATTACAAAAAACATAATTGGCATCATTAAAGCAAACATTTTTTGGTTAAAAGTTTGTAAATTTGTCAAATCTGTATTTACTTCTTCAAATTTTCTTCTTGATATTTTTCAGCATTAAAGGCTCTAATAACTCTAATTCCAATTAAATTTTCTCTTGTAACCCTATTTAATTTATCAATTAAATTTTGAACTAATTTAAATTTTGGAACTACAATCGCCATTATTATTCCTACAACAACCAACAAAAATACTACAGCTACACTTGTAGCAGCTGACCATTGCCAACTTTTATCAAGAATTTTATTTATAGCCCAAATTGCAGTTATTGGCGATTTTATTAACATTTGTAAGCCCATAGCCAAAAACATTTGTACCTGAGTTATATCATTTGTATTTCTTGTAATAAGGCTTGGCGTAGAAAATTCATTTATTTCCTCACTTGAAAAACTTGTAACCTTATCAAATAATTTTCTTCCAACATTTTTAGAAAATCTGGCAGAAACTGTAGAAATCAAATAGCCAGTAATAACTGCACTAATCATTGAACCAAAGGCACAAGCCATCATGTATCCACCATATTTTAAAACTTCATCAAGCTCACTTACTTCAGATTGAACCAACACCGTAATTTTTGACATATAATCAGGCATTTTCAAATCTAAATAAACTTGAAAGACAATAAAAATTATGGCTATTAAACCATAAATTATGTCTATTTTTTTCAAATTTTTAAATAATTTTATCATTATTCATATCTCCATTATAATTTTCAATATTAATAATCATCTTATCAATAACATCACTAAATATTTCTAAATCTTTCTTTTCTATATTTTTCGTCGCTATCTTTTCAATATCTCTCAAGTGATTTAAACCCTTTTGATACCTTTTGATAGCCAAATCTGTAAGAATAATTTTTTTTGATCTCAAATCCTTTTTATCAGTTTCTCTTACAATATATTCATTTGCTTCCATTTTTTTCAAAATATTCGATATTGTAGCTCGTCTTAGATTGAGAACTTCTTCCAAATCTCTTTGAAAAACATCCCCTTCTTTATTTTCTATCAAATACGAAAAAATTTTTACTTGAGTTGGATTTGCTACATTAGAATGGTCATGTCCTGCGCAGTTTTTTAGTTCCGACATTTTTCTAATCATACAAATATCCAAATCTTTTATTTTTTTTAAAATTCCTTCTTGCAAAATTTCCTCCTTGACGAAAAAATTATACTTTGAGAATTTTAATTGTCAACTAGCTAACATTATTTTTAAAAAAAATTCCAGCTATATATTTTTAATTTAAAAAATTTATAGCTGGATTAATTTTACATATTATCTTTTACTTTAACTGCAACCATTTTTGCTTTTGCTCGGATTTCTCCTTTGGCTAACAATTCCATATTAATAATTGCTTTTCTTTCGCTAATTTCTTCAAGCTTTGCTATTACTTCAATCTCTTCATTCATTGGAGTTGGTTTTTTAAAATCAACTTCAAGTCTTGCTGTTATAAATCTTCCTATTAATGTATTTTCATCAAATTCCAATCCCTTGTTGATATGAGCAAAATACGCTGCTGAAGCTGTGCCATGACAATCAAAAATCATTGCAATCATCCCACCAAAAAGATTTTGAGGCACTCCACCCGTATACATTTCATTTGGAATAATTTTTGCCCTTACAGTTTTTTTATCATCACTTGGGAAAGATTTTAAATGCAATCCCTTATCATTTTTTGGTCCACAACCCCAACAATGTTGAAATCTTTCGCCATAAGTTTCTTGTATAGAAATTTTTTTTGCATCTTTCATAAAAGCTCCTTAATTTAAATTTTCTTTTATAATGCTATATAAGCTTGTATCTTTTTTGCCCTTATTATTTAATTTTTCTTGCCAATTTTTAAATTCAATCTTATCCAAATACTGGCACAAAAGTGCTCCTGATTCATAAACTATTTTTTCTCCGATTATACTTTGATTAATTTGTCCTTTTTTTATTGTTGGAACTATTTCATCAAATTTTACATTTTTTGTATTATCAAAATACAAAATCCCATAATCATATCCAACAATTTTTGCTGCTTTTATCGATACATAATTTGCAGCTCCCTCCATTGTTTCTTCAAAAATTTCAGCTTGGATTTTTTCAGGATCGGTTTTTTCAAATCTTTCATCCATTACCTTTAAATATTCTTTACCCAAATTTTTTAAAGTATTTACATCAGCATTTTCATCAAGAGCATTTTTAATTTTTCCTAAAATTTTATACTCCCTATCCAACAAATCCAATTCCTTATCACTGTAAGAATATCCCCTAAAAGTAATATTATCCCAATCTTTTTGCATATAATAATGCAAAGCCTCATGGCTTAGGAAAGGCAAAAAATGTAAAGATGAAAATTTTTTATTTATTGAATCTTTGTCATATTTTACATAAAAAATATTATCCTTTCCCAAAATTTTATAATTTTTATCTTTAGTATTAAAATTTCCAATTAAATACTCAAATCTTTTTGGATACAATTTAGAAATCCTATAAATATTTATTTTATCTTCTTTAGTTTTTATTTTTTTAGCAAAAATCGACTTTATATTTTTATCCTTAGTAAGCAAATAAAAATTCCCGACAACATTTTTATTTATTATCAATATATCCTTATCTTCAAGCCTATAATCTTTCCATAATTTTTCATCACTTTTTTGAAATTTATTGTATTCTTCTATAACTTGTCTATCAAGTTTTGGCAAATTATCAAAATCAGTTTTCAAAAATTTATTTGTCCCTAAACTTATAATAAAACCTATAAAAACAATTATCAAAATATATTTTAATTTTTTAAATTTTTTTTCTTTCTTTTTCATTTTTTCTCCCTTTTATTAAGACTTAGCTTTGTTAAAACCTATTTTATATTACAAAAATTCCACAAAAAAATCAAAATTTTTAAAATAAAGAAATAAAAAAGCATCTAAATACAGATGCCTTAAAATTATAATTCTATAATATTTACTTCATATCCTATATTATCCAAGTATTTGAACAAATCTTTTGTCTTTAAAAATAAAGTTTTTTCGTTTATATTTGGATGAAAAGTCATTATTTCTTCATCTACAATTTCTTTATCCATAAAAAATTTTATATCATGGTCTTCATTATTTAATAAACCAAAAGGAGAAACTGTTCCTGCTGGAAGTTTCATTTTTTCCATCAAAGAATTTTCAGATGCCATTTTTACTTTTTTCTCTCCAACTATATCTTTAAAACGATCCATATCTAATCTTTTATAATCATCCAATATAACCAAATAAAAATTTTTCTTTTTTCTATCTGTTAAAAACATAGATTTAGTACGAACACCATCATGCCCTTCAATATATTTGTCAGCTTCTTCAGTTGTAAATGCAGGCGGATGATCAACTATTTTAAAATCTATTTCCAATTCCTTTAATTTATTTTCAACCATCTTATATTGATCCATTTTTTCCTCCTAATAATTATTTTCCCTTAAACATACTATACCCTTTAAAATTTTAGGCAAACATTATGAAAATTTATTGAAAACTTAAAAGTTATGAATATATTTAAATTTACCAAAATAAAAAACCTTCAAATTAATGAAGGTTAAGACTGTCGAAAAAGTATACAAATCCTCATGCTAAGAATATCATACGGAAAAAATTGATTTGATTTCAAATTTAAAAATTCGTCAAAAATCGCACTCTAAAATTTAAAGCTATGATTATTTATCAAATATATTAAATTCAATTAAATTTTAATTCTTTGTTTTATTCCGAGGGATAAATATTAAAATCGTGCCACTGGCACAATTTTAAGCTATTTATCTGTCATCGCGTTAGCGAGTTTGTGATTTTAGAATTTTGAAATTTAGAAATCAACAATTTTTGGAGTCAGATATTCGTGCTTGAGGGTTTGTTTACACTCTTAGCTTCAAATTAATGAAGGTTTGGTTTTAATGATCGTATTCGATTAATGAAATTACTTTATAATCTTTTAATTCTTCTCTTGCTTTAAGGCTTGTAAGTTCTATCAAAAATTCTAAGCAAACTATTTCGCCACCTAATGATTCTACTAATTTTGTACAAGCTTTTGCAGAGCCACCTGTTGCTATTAAATCATCAACTATTACAACCTTATCCCCTTTTTTCAAAGCGTCTTCGTGAATTTCTATTGTGCTTTGTCCGTATTCCAAATCATAAGATAAAGATTTTATTTCTCCTGGTAATTTCCCCGGTTTTCTAACTGGAATAAATCCTACATTCAATCTGTCAGCAAGTGCTGATCCAAAAATAAATCCTCTAGATTCTATTCCAATAATATAATCAAAATCTAAATCTTTTAATTTTTCTGCCATAAGGTCAATTGTTTCTTTGTAAGCCTCTTTGTTTTTTAAAAGTGTTGTTATATCTTTAAATGATATTCCTTCTTTTGGGTAGTCTTCAATTACTCTTATTGTTGATTTGATGTCCATAATTTCTCCTTTATTCTTCTAATAAATAATTATATAATATTTTATTTCTTATATCTATTGTCGCTTCATTGTCGGGAATATAATAAGATATTCCATCAATCATATCTGGGTATCCTGGAATTGTTTGTGTATTTATTTGAGCATCATCAATATTTTTAAATGCCCAGGCAAAAGATAAAATAGTTGACATACTTATATTTGAATCCATGTTTGAACTTACTTTTGAAATTACACCAGGAATTTTTATTATATTTTTTAGCTTTGTCATATTTTTTATAAATTGTACAACAAAATCTTGTTGGCAAGAAATTCTTCCCAAATCTGCATTTGCATAGCCTTTTCTAAATCTACAATAATCAAGAGCTTGTTTTCCATTAAAATGATGAAGACCAGGTTCAATATTTTGAGCTGTTGCAATTTGGTCTGGAACATTTATATCCACTCCACCAAGTGCATCTACTCCATCTTCTACTGCCTGAAAACTAACTTCTGCATAATAATCTAAATCGATTGACAAGAAATTTCTTATAGTTTTTATTGTATCGTCCATACCACCATAAGAATGGGCAGCATTTATTTTATCCATATTCCCATCTACATTAACTCTTGTATCTCTAGGAATAGAAATTATATCTATGGTTTTGTTTTCTTTGTTCATCAAAACAAGCATAAGTGTATCAGTTCTTGTACCAAATTTTTCCCCAGTTGCATCTACACCTGCAAAAACAAATAGCAATTCATCTTTATTTTTTTGCTCAATCTCGTTACCTTCTCCAAGATCACTTCCTGTAAAATCATTTTCATCTTTTATTATTTGTGATCCTATAAATCCTCTTACAAGTTGAATTGCAAATACAACTGTTAATCCCATTAAGATAATCAGTATTGCTTTTATAATTCTTTTTTTTATATTCATATTACTCCTTAAAAGAAAAAACTAGAAAAAGTATAAATAATTACTCCTGCAATTACATTTCCAACTGCTATTGTAATAAAAGATCTTTTTTTATTTAAGCCAAGAATTGATGCAATCAAAGATCCCATCCAAACTCCTGTTCCCGGTAAAGGAATTGCTACAAATAAAAATAAACCTAAATATTCATATTTTTTTATTTTTCCTTCTTTTTTCTCAGCCTTTTTCAAAGCCCAAGCTGCAATTTTTTTAAGTTTAGCATTTTTTTTCATGTATGCAAAAATCGGCATAATCCATAAGAGTATAAAAATTGCCGGAATAGTTGAACCAATAATTGAATACAAATAAGCTTTAACTGGTTTAAATCCCATTGCAAGACCAATAGGAATTGAACCTTTTAACTCTATTAAAGGCAGCATGCTAATAATTATTAGGGCTATTTCATTTGAAAAACTTGATCTAATAAAATCTATTAGACTTTGCATTGATTCTCCTTTTTAAATTCTTATGTAGCTATTATATCATATTATTTAAACATGAAAAAACCGAAACCAAGATTTACTTGGTTTCGGAAAATTTTATTTTGAAGCTTCATTAAAATATTTATTTGATTTTGTATCTTGCTTCATTTCATAATAAATTAAGGAATTTAATTTATTATTTCTCTTTATAAATTCTTCATCTTTGCTTACTTCTTGACCTTCATTATTATATATTTGTTTAGTTGAAATAATTGGATAATCCTTGTGCATATCTAACATATATTTTTGATATGCTGATAATTTAATTCCACCAGCTTTTTCTAATAAATATGGCATTAAGTAATTTACTGATATATTTACATCCTTATCCTCTTCAATATCATAATTTGCCCAAATAGTAAGAGGCGTATGGAAAACATCCTTATTTGTATAGTTGTCATTTGAGTTTATCAACTTCATAAATACATCGTAGTTTTGTGGTTGATGATCACCAAATATACAAAGTATTGTTGGTTCCTTATAAGATTTGAAGTATTCGATTAGATTTTTTAAATCCTCATCAGATTTTTTAAGCAAGTTTACATAATGGCTTGCCCCTTGATCATCTCCATTATTTTCATTTAAAACTTTGATGCCTCCAGGAATATTTGATGTATAACCACCATGATTTTGCATTGATACAAGATATGCAAAAAGAGGTTTGTCATCAGATTTATTTTCAAATTGCTCTTTTATTTTGTCATAAGCAACTGAATCTTTTAAAAATCCATTTGTTGATTCAAAATTATTTGGGTTTTGGTCATAATCTGGTAAAAATGCAATATTTTTAAATCCTAAATTTGGCCAAACTTCTTGTCTTGAATAATTTGTTGGTTTATTTGGATGAGTTATAAATGTTTCATAACCTTGATTTTCCAAAATTCTTGCTACTGATGTGTGACCTTCTTTTACATATTGTTGGAATGGATAAGCTCCTAGTGGGAAAAATGTCAAAGGAACTGAAGTTAAAGTTTCGTATTCTGAATTTACTGTTCCTCCACCAAGAACTGAAACATAAGCATTTCCTTGAATTGCATTTTCCTCTAAAGATCTTTGGAAAGCAATTGGATTTTCACTTAATTTTAAATTTCCTTTTCCATAATAATCAGCAAGAGCTTCAGATTGAATCATTACAATATTTGGTTTCTTATTATCTTTTGTTCCAATATCTTTGTTGTAATATTCTTCTAATGTATTTTCTACTTCTTTTTCATCATAGCCTCTTGGTGCTGTAAGAATTTGGTTTGCAAAAATTCTATAAAAACTATATGGCGAACCTTCTACATAATAAGTTCTTGATGGTCTCCACAAGTTTACTCCAACTCCATTTTGCTTGATAAAATAATTTACGCTAACTACAGTAATCAATCCAAACATCGTACAATAACCAACAAGTTGTTTTGCATAAGACTTCTTGGAAATTGTAATTTTTCCTTCATTTATAGAAGAAATTACTAAAAGCCACAAGCTTGCAAGTGAAAATGCCATTAATGAATGTCCATTTAATTGAATAACTGTATCTTTTGCAACATCAGCTGCAACTCCAAGTGATCCCAAAAATGCTGGTATAAGAGGAGAATCTCTCAATATATACAAAGCATCATTAGCAATACCAAAAGCAATTGATAAAACTAAAATGAAAATCATTGAAAGTCTTTTTTTCCTAATTACAATATATATTAAAACTTGGATTAAGAATAAAATTAAAGCATTTATTAATATATAAATTACTTCCATGGAAGCAAAATTTGGATTGTAAGCTGATTCCAATATATAAAATGACATGAATGGATTTAGGATAAATAAAATCCAATTTGTCATATCAAGTGCTCTTATGTTTTGTTTTCTCTTGTAAATACTTTTCATTCCAAGAGATGCCAAAAATACAATTGATATAAATTCTACCAAATCATTATAAGTAAATGGTGCACGGAAGAAAGTAAAATAAATTTCATTATTTACATGATCTCTTAATTTACTCAAACCATAAACAGATACACCAAAAACTAAAAAATTCAAAATATAATCTTTACCTATGTATAAGATTTCTTTTTTCTTATTTTCCGCCTTTTCTATTCTTCTTATTAAGTTATAAATAAAAAATGAAAATAGAACTATTGAGCCTATAAAAATTAATGTTTGTGTAAGAATTGATAAAAAGTCTGTGTAATTAATATCTACGTATGACCTATTATCAGATGAGCTAGCATACATTGTCATTGTATGGTCTTTTAAATAAGTCATCACAGCTGTAGAATATTTTGGACTTGTTTCAAAATTTACTGTTAATTTATTAAACATCAATCTTGGACTAGGTTTAATACTTAATTTATTATCCTTGCTATAACCATTTGTTTGAATTGGATAGCCCGTTTTTGTATTTGCCTTTGTCCATCCTTTAATATCAACCTTGTTTAAGTCTAAAAGTTTATCTCCTTGATAAATCGAATTAATTTTAAAATTATTCGAATATTGGCTGCTAGGTTCCAATTGACTAATTTCAATTTTTTCGTTTGTATAAACTTTAAAAGAAAAATCTTCAATAAAGCTTTGAATAAAAAGCATTACAATCAAAGAAATTACAAACGAAGTAATTTTTAATTTTTTATTTTTATTCATTTAATCCTCTCTTTTCTAATTGTGAATTTTTTATATATTTTATGTTAAATTAATGTAAATTTACCAATACAATTATACATTATATCACAGATTATGTAAATAAAATGTCTAATTTCAAAAATTTATTTTTAAATTTTTTTAAGTATAATATTGGATAAAAGAAAGGATTAAAAATGTTAAATGAAAAATTAGATGATTATTTAAAAGAAGATTATTATCCATTTGCTATGCCTGGACACAAAAGAAATAAAAATTTGTTAAATAAAAAAATTTCTTACGAAAGAGATATAACAGAAATTAGAAATTTTGATAATTTGAATAATCCCCAAGGGCTTTTCAAAAAAATGGAAAATGAACTTGCTCATATCTATAAAGCTAATGATTTTATAATTTCAACTAACGGTTCAACCTGTGGAATTCTTGCATCATTAAGAGCTTTAACCCAAAAAAATAAAAATATTCTAGTCCAAAGAAATTCCCACAAATCTATTTTTAATGCAATTGAGCTTTTTGATTTAAATGCAGATTTTTTAAAGGTAAAAATTGATGAAAATGATATGGCTTATGACATTGATTATGAGGATTTGAATGAAAAAATCGAAAAAAATTCTTATTCTTTGATTTTTCTTACTTCTCCTTCTTATGAAGGCTTTATGATTGATTTAAAAAAGGTTAAAGAAATAATAAAGGATAAAAATATTTTATTGCTTGTTGATATGGCGCATGGTTCTCATACAATCTTATCCGATTATGAAAATAATTTTTCCTACGACCTAGCTATTACATCTTTTCACAAAAATTTATCAGCTTTAACTCCAGCTAGTGGCATTATTATAAAAAATAAAAATATTGATATTAAAAATTTAAGACGAAATATGGCAATATTTCAAACATCTTCCCCATCTTATTTAGTAAGTGGCTCAATTGATGATATGATTTCTAATTTTTCAAATTTTTATGGTCTGTGGGATAACTTATTGGAAAATTTAACTTATTTGTATAAAACTGATTTGAAAAATTTAAAATTTATCAATTATTCTTCTAAAGATATTTCAAAAATTATTATTTCTTGCAAAAATACAAATATTAACGGAAATGAGCTTTCTGATTTATTATATAAAGAAAAAATTGAAATTGAAATGGCAAGCCCAACTTATGTGATTTTGATTGCAAGTATTTTTGATAGGAAAGATGGATTTTTGAGATTAAAAAAAGCCCTAGTTAAAATTGATAAGAATTTAAAATATAAAAAATCAAATTTTTCTTTTGAATTTATTGAATGTGAAAAAAAACTTTCAATTAAAGAATCTTTTTGCAAAGATATTTCTTTGATTGATTTAGATAAATCTCAAGGCAAAATTTCTGCCTCATATATTTATGCCTATCCACCAGGAATTCCCCTTCTTATTCCTGGAGAAGTTATTAATAAAAAAATTATTGACCAAATTAAATATCTTCAAACTATGGGAATTGATTTATCTTTGGAAAATTCTCACATTCCTATTATCAATTGACAAAAATTATCCATTTTGTTATTATGAAGCTATAGGAAAAAGGAGATACATATATGAAAAGAATTATTACTTTAAATACAAGAAATCTTCACAAAAGCAAAAAAGATGGTGGCTGTGGCGAATGTCAAACATCCTGCCAATCAGCTTGCAAAACTTCTTGTGGAGTTGCTAACCAAGAATGTGTTAACACAAAAAATAAATAAGGGCAAGCCCCTTATTTTTTTATTGGATTAAATCCCAAGTATTTTACTATAAATTAAGGAGAAAAAATGATACACCAATATAAAGCAAAGGGTTATAATATTGTTTTGGATGTTTATTCCGGATCAGTTCATCTAGTTGATGAAATTTCTTACGATATTATAAGCCTATTAAATAAAAATAAAGAAAAATCTTACATAGAAAAAGAAATTAAAAATTTACATAATATAAATCAAGACCAATTTGACGAAGCTTATGATGAAGTAAAAAGTTTAGTTAGCGAAAAAGTTTTATTTTCAGAAGATGATTTTAAAGATTTAACCATTGATTTGGATAAAAGAAAAACTTATCTAAAGGCAATGTGCTTAAATGTAAGTCACACTTGCAATCTTTCTTGTGAGTATTGTTTTGCAAAAGAAGGACGATACCATGGCCCTGAGGCAATTATGACAGATGATGTTGCCAAAAAATCTATTGATTTTCTTTTGGAAAATTCAGGATCTCATTTTAATTTGGACATTGATTTTTTTGGAGGAGAACCACTTTTAAATTGGGATTTGGTAAAAAATACCGTCGATTATGCAAGAAGTAAGGAAAAAAAATATAATAAACATTTTAATTTCACTTTAACCACAAACGGAATGCTAATAGATGATGAAAAAATCGAATATCTAAATAAAAATATGAAAAATGTTGTGCTTTCCCTTGATGGAAGAAAAGAAAAACACGATGAATTTAGGAAAACTCATGATGGAAAGGGCTCATTTGATAAAATTGTTCCAAAATTTCAAAAATTAGTAAAAAATCGTGGCGACAAAGAATATTATATGAGAGGAACTTTTACAGCAAACAATTTAGATTTTACAGAAGATATAAAAACTTATTTAGATTTAGGATTTAAAAGAACATCTCTTGAGCCAGTTGTTGGAAATAATGAAGAGGATTACGCCCTAAAAGAAGAGCATCTTCCAAGAATTTTTGAAGAATATGAAAAACTTGCCGATATGTTAATAGATGCAATCGACAAAGACGACAAATTTATTTTTTACCATTATATGATAGATTTAAACAATGGGCCTTGCGTTTACAAAAGAATTTCAGGTTGTGGATCAGGATCAGAATATATGGCAGTAACCCCAACAGGAGATTTATATCCTTGCCATCAATTTGTTGGAAATGATGATTTCAAAATAGGAAATGTTTTTGAAGGAATTAAAAAACCAGAAATAATTAAGAATTTCAAAAAAAATAATTTATATAGCCAAGAAAAATGCAAAGACTGCTGGGCACAAATGTATTGCTCAGGAGGCTGTGCAGCAAATAATTATAATGCCGGTGGCGATATAAATAAAATTTACGATTACGGATGTAAAGTTTTCAAAAAAAGAATAGAAATGGCACTTGCCGTAAAAATACACGATTTTTTAAAAGAAAGCGAAAAAGCAGAAGCATAGAAATAAGGTGCATTTATAAATGCACCTCAG
>NZ_KV808684.1:0-27200 GCF_001812365.1 Anaerococcus sp. HMSC065G05 | reverse complement strand
TTTTTCATCTACTTTGTCTACAGTCTGACTCTTGTATTTTTACAAGAGCCTTTTTTGATTACAATTTAATTTTTATGACAATTTAAATTTTTCCTCATTATTTATTAATTCTTTTTCTTTAATTTCTATATCATCAATTCTTATAAATCTATCCTTAGCCAATTTTTCCAAAAATAGATCTATTTTTTCTCTATCTCCTTGAATATTTAATTCAACATCTCCATCATATAAATTATTTACATCTCCAGTTAAGCCAAGTTCATTTGCAAGCAAATAAGATTTATATCTAAATCCAACTCCTTGTACTCTCCCTTTAAAAATCATATTGTATCTTTTCATTTTTTACTCCTTATTTATTTTCTACCCATCAAAATTAAAAAATATTTCTTTACAAAAATTATTATAAGCATATAATAAAAATAACACCCCCACACGGTGTTAGTTAGGAGGTAAAATGAAAGAACGCTTTGATGTTAGTGGAATGACTTGTGCATCTTGTCAGGCAAATGTTCAAAAAGCTGTCGAAAAACTCGGCGTTGATTTTGTAAATGTAAATCTTATTTCGGAAACCATGACTGTTTCTTATGATGATGGAAAAATTTCTGAAAATGATATTATAAAAGCTGTAGAAAAAATTGGCTATGGAGCAAAGCCAAAAAATAAAAATAATTTGAAAGAAAATAATAAAACTTTTGATGAAGAAAAAATTGTCAAAAACAGATTAATTATTTCTTTTATATTTTTGATTCCATTGATGTATATTTCTATGGGTCACATGATAAATCTTCCACTTCCTCATTTTTTAATGGGAGCGCGTGGCAGTGTAAACTTTGCTTTTTTGCAATTTTTATTAACCTTGCCAATAGTTTTTGTAAATAGAATTTTTTATATTTCTGGTTTTAAAGCTCTTTTTAACAAAGCATCTAATATGGATACTTTAGTAGGACTGGGCTCTTTTGCCGCATTGATTTATGGAATATTTGCCATAATGAGAATGGCTTATGGTCTTGGCTTTGAAAAATTTGAAATTGTAGAAAATTATAGACATAACCTATATTTTGAATCATCAGCAATGATTTTAACTTTGATTACTTTGGGAAAATATTTCGAAAAAAAATCTAAAGGTCAAACAAAAAAATCTTTGGAATCTTTGATGGATCTTGCCCCAAAAAAAGCTAGAATTTTAAAAGATAAAAATGAAGTAGAAATCTTGGTTGAAGATTTGAAAAAAGGAGATTTGATTTTGGTTAGACCAGGAGAGGCAATTCCTGTTGATGGAATTATAAAAGAAGGTTCATCTCTTGTTGATGAATCTGCAATAACTGGCGAATCAATTCCTGTAAATAAAAATATTGGAGATGAAGTTATTTCTGCAACTTTAAATAAACAAGGCTCTTTTATATTTGAAGCTACAAAAGTTGGAGAAGATACTACGCTTTCAAAAATAATTGAGCTTGTAAATCAGGCAAATGAAACAAAAGCACCAATAGCGAAACTTGCCGATAAAATTTCTGCAATTTTTGTTCCAACTGTAATGATAATTTCTTTAATTACTTTTGTAGTTTGGATGATTTTAGGATATGGTTTTGAATTTTCTTTAAATTTTGCAATTTCTGTTTTAGTAATTTCTTGTCCATGCGCCTTGGGACTTGCAACTCCAATGGCAATTATGGTTGCAACAGGAAAAAGTGCCCAATTTGGACTCTTATTTAAAAATGCAGAAAGCTTAGAAAATCTTCACAAAGTTGATACAATTTTACTAGATAAAACTGGAACAATAACCGAAGGAAGACCACAAGTTACTGATATAATTTCAGAAATTGATGAAAATGAATTTATAAAAATTGCAAGCTCAATCGAAAATAATAGTGAGCATCCCCTATCACACGCAATAGGTGAATATGCAAAAGCTAAAAATATTCAAGCAAAAAATATAGAAGACTTTGAAGCAATTTCTGGTAAAGGAATAAAAGCAAAATACGAAAACAAAATTTATTATGGTGGAAATATTTCCTTGATGAAAGAAAAAAATATAGATTTAAAATCCTATGAGAAAAAAGCTGATATATTTTCAAATGAAGGAAAAACTTCTATGTATTTTGCTGATGAAAAAAATGTAATAGGAATAATAGCCGTTCAAGATAAACCAAAAAATTTATCAAAAATTGCAATTGATGAAATGAAAAAAATGGGCTATGAAGTTAGGATGATTACAGGCGATAATGAAAAAACTGCTGAGGCAATAAAAAATGCCTTAAATATTGACGAAAAATACGCAGAAGTTTTACCCCAAGACAAGGAAAAAGAAATTAAAAATTTGCAAAAACTAGGAAAAAAAGTTTTGATGGTTGGAGATGGAATTAATGATGCGCCAGCCCTTGTTAGAAGTGATGTGTCAATGGCAATAGGAAATGGAACAGATGTAGCCATAGAATCTGCCGATATTATTTTAATTAACAATAATATTTTGGATATTGTATCAGCAGTAAAACTTTCAAAATCAACCATAAAAATCATTAAAGAAAATCTTTTTTGGGCATTTTTCTATAATATAATTGGAATCCCACTTGCAGCAGGTCTTCTCTATCCTGCTTTTGGATTAAAACTTTCCCCAATGTTTGGAGCCTTTGCCATGAGTTTTTCATCAATATTTGTATGTTTAAACTCACTAAGACTTAGAAAATTTAAAGCAAATTTTGAAAACGAAGAAAAAATAAAAGAAGAAATTGAAAAAGAAAAAAATAAAAATATAAAGGAGAAAAAAATGAACGAATTAAACAAAATGATAGTAAAAGTAAACCAAATGAGCTGTAACCACTGTAAAAATCGTGTAGAAGAAATTCTTAAAAATATTTCTGGAATTGAAAATGCCGAAGTTAATTTAGATGAAAAACTAGCTGAAGTCGATTACTTTGGATCTATTGATGAAAACGAAATAAAAGAAAAAATAAATGATGCTGGATATGAATTTGTTCGCATAGAATATAAATAATGCAAGCTGACAAAGATAAAACCCTAAGAAAATTAAAAACAGTCAGAGGACAGTTAGACGGACTTATAAAAATGGTTGAAGATGACAGATATTGTATAGATATTTCAAATCAAATAATGGCATCAATTTCAATTTTGAAAAATATAAATTCCGATGTCCTCTCCTCCCATCTTGAACATTGCGTCTACAAGGCACTTGATAAAAACAATGAAGATGGAATAGAAAAAATTGAAGAAATTGAAAAAATAATAAAAAAATTATCCAAATAATTTAAAATCTTTGTTAAAAATTGTTTATTTCGAAAAACTTCGGGTAACAATATAAGGTAAACAAGTTAGTAAGTTGAAATTTAAAAGGAGAAAATAATGGATAGAATTGAAAACAAAGAAATTCAAGCAGAATACGCAAACGAAGTAAGTGAATATACAATTAACGACAATGTAATAGCAAAAATCGCAAAAAAAGTTTTAACAAAAACAGACGGAATTTTAGAATTAAAAAAGAATGTATTTTCATCAATAGCTGATAACTTTACAGACGGAGAAAATACATCAGGAATTTCAATCGACGTTGACGATGCAAAAAATGCTGTAGTTCACACAAAAATAATTCTTGAATACGGCAAAAAAGCTCAAGAAGTATTCGCATCATTAGATAGAAATATCAAAAAAGAAGTTTATAGCCTAACAGGAATAAACGTTCAAGCAGTTAAAGCAGAAATAGTTGATGTTTTGACAAAAGAAGAATACGAAGAAAAAAATTCAAAAGATAAAGAAGAAAAATAAGTAAAAATATTTAAGGGACTATTGTAGAATTATGATTATTCATAATTTTTACAACAGTCCTTTTTTCTTAGAAATTTTTAATCATATTCATAAAAGCAGAATTATTTTCTAAAATTTTAAAAATAAAAATGCCAATTACAGATACAACAATAAATTCACTCATCATAAATTGTCCAAGCATAATAATGAAAGCAGTTGATGAATCTAACAAAATATAAGTTCCAATAGCTGGAATAACCATAGATAAAACTGGAAACAAAGATGCTATGAACAAATTTTTTTGTCTAATAATCATCATAAAAGCCAAAAAAGATGCGAAAGTTCCAAAAATCACATCAAACACAGCAATATCAGACGCAAAATTAGCCAAAAAACATCCCAATAAAAGTCCCGGAATAAATCTTTTGTTATAAAAAACCAAAAGAACTAAAATTTCACTAAAACGTAATTGGATAGGTCCGTACGCAAGAGATGGGAACATTAAAGTGATTATTGCATACAAAGCCGCGATCGCAGCTGACTTAACTAAAAAATTTGTATCCTTAAAATTATATCCTAGACTAGACATAAATACCTCCTTGATTTTTTTCGGATGGGTCCCAAGTAAACATCCACTACACATTATAGCATATACAAACTTAATAATGAAATTAAAACAAAAAGATTTATAATTTCACTATTAAAAATTTCCCCTTGTTGACAAAAAATTTATAAGATGGTATTATTAATAAGTCAGCAAGTTAGTGCCATTAGCTCAGTTGGTAGAGCACCTGACTCTTAATCAGGGTGTCCAGGGTTCGAATCCCTGATGGCGCACCAAATTTAACGCAGATTTTTATCTGCGTTTTTTTATTTTTATTTTTTTTATTTCATTTCTTATTGTTTCAAAAATGATTTTTGCAAACTTCTTAGTTAATTTTTAGACATTTTATTTTTTTGGTATATAATAATTATATAATGAACGACATCCGAAAGGAGTTGTATCAGGAGGTAATATGAATAATAAAGAAAAAACTCGTAAAATGGTAACTGTTGCTATGCTTGGAGCAATCACTATGGTTTTAGGATTCACTCCGATGGGATACATTCCCCTAGGTCTAATTAATATTACGACCATGCACATACCAGTTATTATAGCTGCAATTTTGGAAGGACCAATCGTTGGTGGTCTTGTGGGATTTATTTTCGGTCTATCTTCGATAGCAAATGCTATGCTTAGACCTGGTCCAATTTCATTTGTTTTTTATAATCCAATAATTTCAGTTTTGCCAAGAATTTTAATAGGAATTTTTGCAGGACTAACTTTTAAAGGATTAAAAGACAAAAATAATGAAAGAATCAGAAAAATTTCTTTGATTTTGTGGACAATTCTTACAGGATTTTTAATTTATTTGGTTTTTTATAATTTGACTCATCAAGCAAAAATATATCAAATTGTAATATCTATAGTAATAACTATAATTGCTATTTGTATGCTTTATTTAACTTATAAAAATAAAAATTCAAATCTTTCTGTAGCTATTGCATCTTTTGTTGGAACAATGACTAATACTCTTTTTGTTATGGGTTTTATTTATTTGTTTTATGCAGAAAAATATGTAACAGCCTTGGGTATTTCTGTTGAGGCTGCAAGAAGTACAATTTTTGGTGCAATAATTACAAACGGACTTCCAGAAGCTATTATGTCAATAGTTTTGGTTTCTGCGATTGTAAAAGCTGTAAAAAGATAATAAAAAAATCCCTCAGTAAATTTTTTGCTGAGGGATTTTTTTAATTATTTTTAATTATTTCTGTTGCAAGCTCAAGCATATCAACTGCCAAATAATAATTATCTCCTAATAAATCATAAACTAAATCTTCTGAAAAAATTCCTTGGCTAATTTCCGAATCAATTTTTCCTTGATTTGATTCTTCTAAGTCTTTCATATATTCTTCTGACGAATAATAATCGGATAATTTTTTATAATCTTTTTGGCTGTTTTTAAATTTTTCAAGTGCCTTTCTAAAATCTTCTACTTCTTTGGTGTTTTTGTTTAGAATTTCTTCCATTTCTTTTATTTTATTTATATCTGCCATTTTAGCCTTCCTTTTTCTAAATTGTTCATATTTTTATTACCCAATTTTAATATTTTCAATTATAAAAAACTGTTACAAAATTATAAATAACAATCCTGCAACAGTTCTCTTTCTATATATTTGATTTATTTATTATTTCTTTTAATGTTTTTGCGCTTTCTTTCATTCTTTCATCTTCTATATCAGTAAGTGGCACTTCAAGAACCCATTTTACTCCATTTTTTCCAATAACTGATGGAGCTCCAATAAAAATATCTTCTAAACCATATTCCCCATCAAGATATGATGAAGTAGAAAATACAGAATTTTGATCGTTTATAATTGCTTCAACAATTCTAGCAAGCGCCATGCCTATTCCATAAAAAGTTGCTCCTTTTTTATCAATTATTTCATAAGCTGCATTTTTTACTTTTTCAAAAGTATCTAAGAGTTCTTTTTCGTCAGTTTCGCTGTGGCTTTTAACCCATTCATACAAAGGCATTCCACCTACATTTGTGTGTGACCAAACTGCAAATTCGCTATCTCCATGTTCTCCCATTATAAAAGCTTCAACGCTTCTTGGATCAATTCCTATTAAATTTGCAATTTCTTTTTTAAATCTTGAAGAATCAAGAGTAGTTCCTGTGCCTATAACTTTATTTGCTGGAAATTTTGAATATTTCCAAGTTGCATAAGTCAAAATGTCAACTGGATTTGATGCAACTAAAAATATTCCATAAAAACCGCTATCTACTATTTGTCCAATCATATCTTTAAAAATTTTAAGATTTTTTTCAATTAAATCAAGTCTAGATTCTCCAGATTTTTGTGGAATTCCAGCTGTAATTACAACTATTTCTGCATCTTTACAATCGCTATAATCTGCCTTGTAAATGTGTTTTGGATTTGTAAAAGAAAGCACATCGGAAAGATCCATGGCATCTCCCTCTGCTTTTTTCTCATTTATATCTATAATTCCCAATTCTCTTCCAATACCAAGAATTGTAGAGGCATAAGCAAAAGAACTTCCTACAGCTCCGTCGCCAACTAAAATTATTTTACTATCTTTCATTATTCCTCCTAAAAATTTTATTCCTAGTTTTTTACTCTGATTTATAAAATTATTATACGCTTTTTTGAGGAAAATGATAATAATTATTAATTATTTAATCATTAACAAATAAATTTGAATTGTTTCTTAAATAAAATAGCAAATTAATATAATCTTTTTGATAAGGAACGAATTCTTTTTCGTCAATAATTTTAATTAGCTCATTTAAACTTACAAATTTTGCATCAGAAACTTCTTCTTTTTGCAATCTTAATTTATTTAAATCTATATTTTTATTACTTATTATAAAGACATCATCAATTCTAAATCCAGTATTTACCGAAATATTTGGATAAGATTTTGAAAAATCATATTTTATTCCAAGTTCTTCAAATAATTCTCTGGATGCAGCTGTTTGCGAACTTTCTCCACTTGATACCGCTCCTGAAACTGTCAAGTCCCATAAATTTGGCCAAGATTTTTTTGTTTTACTTCTTTTTTGAATCAAAAGTCTTCCCTTTTTATCAAAAATTAAAACATGGATGATAAGTCGATAAAGACCTCTTGGCACAATATCTCTTCTTTCTATAATATCTCCAGTTTTATTTCTAAAATTATCGTACAAATCTACATACTCTTTCATCATTTTCTCCTTTATACATTAACTTATTCTTACCCTATTTGACAATTTAAAAGCGACAAATAATTGCCGCATTTAAATAATTTTATTTTAAATTCTATTAAATAAATAAAATCCAAGAAAAATATGTAATCCTATAAAAATTGGAATGCCTATCATAAATTTTTTGTGACGAGTTTTATGATGAATTAATTTCATGGTAATATACATAAAAAACGCTCCTCCCATAAAGGCAAATAGCAAAAGAATATCCTCCCTTATTCTATTTCTTTTAAATTTTTTTGAAGCAATTTTATCATAAATCACAAGAAAAATCGAAATTAAGGATACAAATATAAAATAAATTATTAAATACTTAATTTTCATTTTTTATCAAATCTTCAAAAATTTCTACAAATTTTTCTTTTTCATCTACAAATACAGCATGACCAGAATTTTCAAATTTTATAAAATTAACCTTGTTTGGAAAATATTCAATACTTTCTAAAGCATCGTCAATTGGTATAACCATATCTTTGTTTCCATGAATCCATGTAACTTTTTTATTTATTTTTTCAATCAATCCACTTCCTTTTTCTTTCGTGTTATTGTAGGTTACCATAGAAAGCAGAGATTCCAAAAAACACCTTTGTTTTAGAAAATCTTCAGCCATTTTCCTTAAATCATCAGGATTTGGATCGTTGACATTATAAATTGTTTGCCTAAATAAATCTTCAAAAAAATCAATATCCTTATCTTTTATTCCATTTAAAATAGGAACAGTAAAAGAATGATCGTGTTTAATGTTAAAATTTTTCAAAAAATTAGGAAGTTTTAATTTTTTATCTTCATCATTTACATCTTTATCTTTTGGCATAACAAAACCCTTAACTCCAACAGAAGCTATCAAAATTAATTGCTTTATTTTTTCAGGAAACATTCCTGCAAAATCCATGGCGACAAGTCCACCCAAAGACCAGCCTACAAGAGAAAAATTATCTATATTCAAAGAATCAGCAAAATATTTCAAATCCTCTGCCCACTCTTTCATTTCCTTGTGCTTATTTTCATAAGAGCTTTCCCCGTATCCAATTAAATCTGGAGCAAATACTTCAATTTTTTTATCAATATTTTCCAATAAATCTTCAAAAAATTGGGAAGATGATTGAAAACCGTGAATCAAAATAACTTTATTTTCTCCACAGCCCACATGTCTATAAGCCATGGTCTCGCCATTATCCAATTTTATTTTTTTAAAATCAATTTTACTCATTTTTTCCTCTGTTTTTATATAATATACTGATATTTTATCAAAAATATGTCTTTCAATCTAATAATTTTTGGTTAAAATTATCAATAAATATCGCCCCAACAGGAGCTGTAATTAAAATTCCCAAAACTGCCATCGATAAAATTATTTCTCCACTAGAAAGTCCATTTGCAAGTGGAACTGCTCCAATAGCTGCTTGAACGGTGGCCTTTGGCATATAAGAAAAAACTGTAAATAATTTTTCCTTTTTATTTAAATTTGAAGTCGAAATTGAAAGCAAAGTTCCCAAAGACCTAATAATAAGCGCCAAAAAAATCATAAGAATTGAAATAAATCCAAGTTTTCTTATATATAAAATATTAACTTCAGCTCCAACCAAAACAAATAATAAAACTTCTGCAAAAATCCACAATTTTCCAAATTTTTCTGAAAGTCTTAAAGAAACTTCATAATTCGCTTTAATTTTGAAAACACAACTCATTGCTATAACTGCCAAAAGTGATGAAAAAGCAATTTTATCTTTTAATATCTTTTCCATTGCAACTAACAAAAATGAAATAGCAAGAATTATTATAAGCTTAGTAGAATTTCTTATCATATCGCCTTTTTTATAAAAAAATTCAAAAACGATATATAAAATATAGCCAATAATAGATCCTACAATAATTCCCAAAATTATAGAAATTGGAACATTTGCCAAAGAAATCAAACTTACATCTTCTCCCTTTGCCATTGACAAAAATGATGAAAACAAAACAAGAACAAATATATCATCACAAGATGCACCAGCAAGAATCATTTGTGGGATTGATTTTTCAACTCCCCTTTTTTCTTCAATTAATTTTACCATTCTTGGCACAACAACAGCTGGCGAAACAGCTGCAAGAACCGAACCCATTAAAAGTGCATCAACACTTCTTATTTTGAAAAATATTCTTGCAAAAATAAAATAGGCTAATATTTCAAAACTTGCAGGCAAAAATGACAATAAAATTGCAGATTTTCCTATTCTTTTTAAATCAGAAACATCCAAAGAAAGACCAGCCTTAATTAAAATTACAATCAAGGCAATTTGTCTAAGCTCTGCTGAAATATTTAAAGTCTTTGAATCAATTAAATTTAAAACATTAGGTCCTAAAATAATTCCAGTAAAAAGCATACCAATTAGAGCAGGTATTTTTAATTTTTTGCAAAAAAATCCAAATATTAACCCAAAAATAATAATTAGACCAAAAGAAACTAACATAAATCCTCCTTTTTGGGACAAAAAAACTGATGAAATCTGTCCCCTAATAGTAACAGAAGTCATCAGCAAAATGCGGTTTTAGAAATAATCTAAGGGAGAACTTCATTCCCTTTTAGTATTATAAATTTTTTGAAAAAATATGTCAATTTTTAATTTTTATAAATTCCTTGAACTCTTCTAAATTTTTTGCCATAAAAAATGGATTGATTAAAAATTCTTTTTCAACACTTGTCGGAAGGCTAGGAAGAGATCTTGAAAGTTTTTCTTTGGCCTCACTTATTGCATCGTCCATAATTTTATCTTTAATAATTCTTTTTGATGATTCTATACAATCAATAGTGTATTCATGAGCTGGATAAATCAAAATATTTTTATCCAATTGTTTGATTTTTTGAACGGAATCAAAAGAACTTTGATAATCTCCAGTAAAAACTCTTCCACACCCCGAAGAAAATATTGTATCTCCACAAAATAAATTTCCATCTACCAAATAAGAAATATGTTCTTCGGTATGGCCATTAGTTTTTAAAACTATAAATTTATATCCAAAAATTTCAAATTCATCTTTATCTTTTAAAGTAATATCATTTAAATTTTTCGTTTCAGCTGGACCATAAACTCTTACACCTTTATATTTTTCCTTTAATTTTTTCACTCCACCAACATGGTCCATGTGTTTGTGAGTTAATAAAATTGCGTATAATTTTTTATCTTTCAAATAATCAAAACAAGGATTTGCCTCTCCTGGGTCAATTAAAATTACCTCTTTTTCTTTTTCTATTGTCCAAATATAATTATCTTCAAAAGCTCTAATAAAATTTATTTTCATAAAAACTCCTCTCAAAAAATTTATACCCAAAAATCAAAATAAAAAAAGTAGGCAAAAGCCTACTAATTTAATTTATTTATTTTCTTTTGTAGAGTCATTTCCAAGTGCGAAAAATTTCTTTCTAATTTTTCTTCCTGTTTCTGTTCCTGCTATTCCGCCTATCCCTGTTTCTCTTAAAGCTTCTGGTAAAGTAGATCCAACTTCTCCAGCTGCTTTACAAACTTCATCAAATGGAACTATGCTTGTGATTCCTGCCATTGCCATATCAGCAGAAATAAATGCGTTTACAACTCCAGATGCATTTCTAAAAGTACAAGGATATTCTACAAGTCCTGCAATTGGATCACAAACAAGACCTAGCACATGCAAAAATGCAAAACTTGCTGCGTGAAAACAAACTTCTGGGCTTTGATCGTAAAGAAAACATGCTGCAGCCGCTCCCATGGCAGCTCCTGATCCTGTTTCTGCTTGGCAACCGCCCTCAGCTCCTGCAAAAGATCCATAATATCCAATTATTTTTCCAATTCCAATAGCTGTTAGCATTGCATCAACCATTTTTTCATCAGAAAATCCTTCACGTTTTTTTAGAGAATATAAAATTGCTGGCAAAATTCCAGAAGAACCTGCAGTAGGACTTGCAACAATTTCTCCCATTGCTGCACTAATTTCTAGAGTTGAAAATGCCATTGCCATTGCCTCTGTTACAAAATTTCCTGTAATGGATTTTCCTTCTTTTGAGTAGGCATTCATCTTTTTTGCAAATCCATCAATCATACCCATTGCAGTTTTTGTTTCATGGTTTAAATTTCCTGTTGCAGATTCTTCCATAACCTTAAACATTTGTTTCAAATTAAATAAAATATCATCTTTATTAATTTGCGATGATTTTAATTCTTCTTCAAGAACTAAATCTTTGATGTGGACTCCTCTACTTTCACATTCTTCTATAACTTCAGATGCTTTTCTAAACATTATCTAACCCCTTCTATATAATTTGCGTAATCATATCTCTTATTATTTATAATCTCGTCAATAATTTCTACTTCTAATTTTTCATTTAATTCAACTATTAATGTTACTTCATCGTCAGCTTTTACTGTTTTCATACTTTCAATATTGTAATCATTAGTTGCTAAAAGCTTACTTACTTCATAAATTACGCCTTTTTGTTCTTTGTATCTTAAAATAATTGTTGGGAATTTTCCATTATAAGAAATTGACACATCATTAATTTCAATTATTTCTATATTTCCACCACCAATTGATGAGCCTGTAACTGATGATTTTGTTCCATCTGGATAATAAAAAACAATTTTTGCAGTATTTGGATGAACTGTTCCTAGATCATCTTTTATAAAATGATATTCAAGTCCTTCATCGTCAGCAATTTTAAATGAATCTCTAAGTCTTTTATCATTTGGTCTAAAACCTAAAACTCCTGCAAGAAGTGCCTTGTCAGTTCCGTGTCCCTTATAAGTTTGAGCAAATGATCCATGAAGATGAAAATCTACCCTAGTAAAACCATCTTTTACAATTGATATAGCAACTTGTCCAATTCTTGCAGCTCCTGCAGTATGAGAAGACGAAGGTCCTATCATAATTGGTCCAATTATATCAAAAACTCCATACTCTTTCATAATACCTCCATTTAATTATAAAAACCTTTGCATTATATTACAAAAACTTACATCTAATATTATATTACACTTTTTGATAAAAAAATAAAAGCCAATTGATATTATTTTGCTAAAATTTTGCAAAATAATATCAATTGGCTTCGATTAGTTTTAATTTTTTAAAAATATAAAAATTTAAATAGATAGAAAAATTATATAAAATTGCAGCCAATAAAAAATAAATTATTGCTGGTAGTTTATTTAATAAATTTGTAAAAACTGGACTATAAGAAAGATAAGCATAATTTAAATTAAATTTCAAATTTATTATTTCAGTTATTAGCAAAAATACATTTACAAATATAAATAAAAACTTCAAATTTTCTTTTTTTATTTTAATTTTATCGACTATTAGGAAAAATAGTGAAACCCAAAATACTAAAAAATGTGTCAAAAAGAAATTTACATACATAATATGAGGCCATGAATATGGCATTAAATCTGGAAAAATTAAGCCAATAATTCCACCTATTAGTCCCCAAAAAATTGTAAGAATTTTTAAATTATTTGAATTAAATATAAGTGCAAAAAATCCACTATAAATACTTATCCTACAAGTGTATAAGGGCAAGGCCTCATTTATTGTATCTTTTCTTACAAAACAAATAAAATATAAAAAACTTATCTGCTGAAATGCCAGCAAAAAAATAAAAATAAATCTTACATATTTATATATTTTTTTATTTTCCCTGATTTTTCTTCTGTATTTATATAATAAAATTGCTACAATTACCATAAAGGCAAATAAAATTAAATGCAAAAAACTATATGAATCAAAGACAAAACCATCTTCTTTTCTTCTAAAAAATTCATCCATAAAATTATTCATTACTACTCCTAAATTTTCTAGCTACTATCATATAATAATTTTTATTTTTAGTCTATTGTTTTTTATCAATTAATAAAATAAACTTTTAATTTCTCAAAAAAAGCCAAAAGATTTTTTCTTTTGGCTAATTTTTATATTAAATTTTTTAATTATCCTTATCAAATGCTATAAATGCATTAGAAATTCGTCTTCCTAAATTATGCATTGATTCAAATTGTGGACTGCCTCCATGACTTACTGGCTCATCAAAATCACTCAAAAATGAAATTGCAAAAACACTATCGCCAACATCTATTATAGCTATATCATTTTCTATTCCACCATCTGGATATTCTCCAGACTTATTTAATCCCTTAGCTTTTTTTGGCAAATCAGCCAATAATTTTATTTTTGATGTTGTAGTATTTTCAGACATTGCCTTCATTGCTATATCACAATGCTCACGGCTAATAATTTCTCCATCATAAATTACAATCAATGCCTTGTTGAGGTCTTTTGCATTTACAAGATTGGCTTTGCCTCTTCCATGCATTTTTGTATATAAGGCACATCTATTTTTTCCAGTTACTTTATTTATCATTCTTCCTACATTTAAACATGCAGTCTTCATATCATTATCGCCAATTTTATCTATTAGCCTATCTGTAGCTTCATTATTTGAATCTCTTAACATTAAATAAATATCATCTTCCACATCTTTTTCATCCAAAATTCCTTCTTCAACTTGCCTGTAAGTTTCAAGTGCGATAAAAATTTTAATAGTTGATGCCGCAACTTGTGCATCATTTTCGTCAGAAGATTTTTTCTCAATAGATATATTAGATTTTCCACTAATTGTATCAACAGCAACTTGCCAATCGCCCTTTAAATTTTCCGTTTCTTCATCTATTATTTTTTCAATTTTTGTATAAAGATAATCATCAGTTACTCTTTTGTTTTTGAATTCATTAGAATAATCTTTTTCCATTTCATCAGCAAAAGTAACATTTGAATCATATAATTTTTCTATATCATTTAAATACTTATCAGATTTAAATCCAACCACGCTATTTTTTGCTGGATGTGGTTTAATTTTTTCTGATTTTTTGTCTGACTTAGATAATTTAATAATAAAAATTAAAACAAATAGAATTATAATAGCCAAGGCAAAACTAGGAATATTTTTCTTGTTTTTTCTCATAGTTCCCCCAATAAATATGTACTTCTAATTTTATGCTAGCCCATTTGTAAATTAGTGTCAAATTTTTAGCGTTTTTTTATAAAATTTATAAATTTAAAATAAAAAATTCTCCTATAAAAATAGAAGAATTAATTATTGCCTATTAAATTATAAAATTAAATTCCTAGCATTTCATCTGTTATTTGAACTTCTTCACGATAAAATTCTTTATCTGTAAATTTCAATGGTTTACGCAATAAAACCAAAGGAAATTGATGAATTAAGCTATTGTAAGATTCAATGCACCTATTTAGTTCAATTTTGCTATTAGATAAATAATTTTCACTATTAATAATTTCATCTAATAAAATTTTTACATTTTGATTATTGCTAAGTTCTGGAAAATCATTAATAAAATTTCCAAATTCTTGTGAACTTGTTACAAGCACATCTTCATCGCTATAAGTTTTCAAACGATCTTTAGTATTTTTTTCGTGACGTTCTTCCTTTTTTGTATAACTTGCTTTTGCAATATCAATATAAGATTCTTTTTCGTTTTTTTGATGTTTATCTATCAAACGATTTGCCTTGTCAATTAAATCACGATTTCTAATTTTTATAGATTCAAGACTGCTTGTATTACTATAAATTCTTTGCTCCAAAGACTTAGCACTGTTATATTGATATATAAAATTTGCAATAAGAGCACATGCAAATCCAAAAGTCACACTTGCACCACTAAAAGGCTCTACTGTCATCTCAGCATCATCTGGAGTAATTGTCATAGAAAAAATCATTAACCAAACAATAGTTAATAAAAATCCTAATCCGACAAATACACATACAGATTTAAATACACTTTTTGATTTCATAATATCTCCTCAAATTTTTATACTATAAATATACAAAAAATACTTAATATAGTCAATAAAATTATGTATAAATGTAAAAACTAAATCAAAGCAAAAAATTCAAAAAAAAAACAAGATTTTTAAAAGAGAGTAATTATTTCAAAAATCTTGTTTTTAAAATTGAACAAAAAATAATTTTTAAAATTACTTTTCATTTTCATATTAATAAGCTATTCATCTAAGGAGAAATCATAATTTTCATTTGATTTCTTGCTTATTTTTTTTAGGAACTTGTATAGCCATAAAAATGGAACCAGCAAAAAGAAGTACGCTTGCAATAATCATAAGATAAAAACCTGTTGTGGCAAATTCCATATATTGTTCAAATGATTGATATTGAAGAATAGCTATAGCTAAATTTAAAACAGAAAATACTATAGTAAGAATTTTTTTCTTCAATAAACATGAAAGAATTGCCAAAAGAGATAGGACAATCAATATAATTCCAGAGCCAAAGCTATCATCAGGTTTTAATAAATTTATTTCTTGACCCAAAAATTCTGCTGCAGGAATTACAGTAGAAATACAAACAAGGACACCAAATATAATAACTAAAATTTGGCTAGCATAAATTTTTTTCATAATTTTCTCCTTTAATAATTTTTTAAATAAATGTTCCAAGATAAAAAGCAAAACTCCTAAAAATAAATTTCCCCTTAGATTTCAAGTTATTTTTATATTATTATATAAAATAAAAATCGATCAAAATAAATTAAGATAATATTATACACTATAAAATAAAATCCAATTTTAAATATAAAAAAAGCACCTCCTGCAAAAATTGCAAAAAGGCACTCTAAAAAATATCCTCAAAATTTCGGATAAAATAATTTACTTTAAATTTTCTTATTTTACATAAATTCGCCATGAGCATAATTAACCTCTCAAAACGCATTAATTTTTTTAATATTATAGCACTTTAATTGGCAAAACACAATATAAAAATAAAAATTTTTTTATATAAAATCATTATAAGATTTTAACTTAATAAATTCATATTATTTTAAAATAAAAATTACACACAATAAAAAAAGACCCAAGTGGGTCTTAAATTACTATTTTCTTCTTTTTTTTCTCTTTGCTGCCTCAGATTTCTTTTTTCTCTTAAGGCTTGGCTTTTCGTAGTGTTCTCTTTTTCTATATTCTGTTAGAACACCGGATCTTGCGCATTGTCTTTTGAATCTTTTAATTGCACTATCTATTGATTCGTTTTCTCCAACTTTGATCTCTGTCATCTCTATCCCCCCTCTCGTATCACACAATTAAGTTTGAAATCAACCTGGTGGCCATTGCAAGGATCTTTGTGCTAAAACATGAAAGTGCATGTGCTTAACACTTTGTCCTCCATCTTCTCCTGTATTGTTGACTATTCTGTAGCCATCTTCTGCTACGTTTAGATCTTCTGTTATTTTTTTAATAACCATAAAGATATGAGAAATTATATCCTTATCTTCTTCATCTAATTTAGCCAAACTTTCTATGTGTTTTTTTGGTATAACAAGAAAATGGATAGGTGCTTGTGGATCAAGATCATTAAATGCAATTACTTTTTGATCTTCGTAGATTATATCTGATGGTATTTCTCCGTCAGCAATCTTACAAAATACACAGTCCATACTTCACCCCCATTGATAAATATAATATCATATTTTAATAAAAAGGTAAAATTTTTTTATAATTTTTACAAATTTATTTCTTTTATCTTTTCTTTTTTTATAATACTTATTAATAATCCTAAAATAATTCCAAATATTGCTGGAATCAACCAGCCAAATCCTAGTTCAAATGCTGGTAAATAATTTTTTGCAAAATCTACAATTTTGCTTATAGAATTCGTACTTGAAATATTTTTTGGCAAAGCTTTAAGCAAATCAAAAATTGAAAATATGGCCGTAAACAAAATAGTTAAAGAAAATATTATCTTGTTTTTGCCAATTATTGGATATGCCAAAGATAAAAATATTAGAACTATTGCAAGCGGATACAAATACATCAAAACTGGTATTGACAAGCTAATTATTTTTTGAAGTCCTAAATTTGCTATCAAAAATGATATTAAGGTAAAAACTACAGCATAAGCTTTGTATGAAAGTGTATTTGGATACATTTGTATAAAAATTTCAGAGCAGGCAATGATTAGTCCAATAGCTGTTTTTAAACAAGCTACTATTACTATTGCAGCTAATAAAATCTTGCCGAAATTTCCCAAATAATAAAATGAAATATTAGATAAAATTCTTCCACCGTTATTGCCTAATTTCATTATATTTACAGAAGATGATGACATAAAAGATAAAGAAATATAAACTGTGCTCATAGCAATCAAACAAATTACTCCACTTTTTAAAGTTTCTTTAGCAATTTGATTTGAATCTTTTACTCCAAGTTTTCTAATACTTGAAATAATTATAATTGCAAAAGCAAGGCTTGCAAGAGCATCCATTGTGTTATATCCATCAAGAATTCCTGTAAATAATGGATTTTTTTGGTAAATTTTAGTAGGTTGATTTTTTGCCAAATCTCCCATTGGTTTAATGATTGCAAAAATAACCAAAACTGACAATAAAATCAAAAAAGTTGGCGTCAAAATTTTTCCTATATTATCCATAACTTTGCCAGGTTTTAATGCGAAAGCTAAGACAGCAAGAAAAAATATTAATGAAAAAACAAATAAAAATAATTTTATTTTATCTTCAGAAATATTTGGAGCAATTCCAACTTCAAAAGCTACCGTTGACGTTCTTGGAATTGCAAAAAATGGTCCAATCGTCAAATACAAAGCTGTTGTAAAAAAATATGCAAATTTATCATTTACAGTCTTTCCCATTTCAAACAAACTATCATTTTTTGAAATAGCACTTGCAACAACTCCCAAAATTGGAAGTCCAACCCCACTAATTATAAATCCCAAAACAACTTTATAAAGATTAGTTCCAGAATTTTGTCCAAGCTCAATTGGAAAAATTAAATTTCCAGCTCCAAAATACAAGCCAAACAACAAAGAACCAACTAATAAAGTTTGATTAAAACTAAGTTTTCTTTTCATATTATTCCCCTATCTTTTCAAAATTAATATTTATATAAATATTCCTAATTTTATACAAAATATTACTTAGATGAATTATAACACAAGAAAAAAAATTATAAAAGCAAATCTACATATTTCTATCAAATTTCCCAAAAAATTTTAAAAATCAAAAATAAAAAAGAGCTATCAAAAAGCTCTTTTAAATCTTACAAATATTTATGATTTATTTTTTATCATAATCTCAAGAAGAGATTCATATATTGGTTCATTATTGAAATTTTCTGTTAGTAAATAAGCCACAAGACTTACAATTATAATTGGCAAGAAAAAATCAATTCTTCCTCCTGTCATCTCAATTATCAAAAACATTCCTGTCAAAGGTGCTCTAACAATTGATGCAAAATGAGCAGCCATAGCAAGCATTGAAAAAATTATAATTTCATTTTCGCCAACTAAATTTAATTCAAATAAAATACAGCCATAAAAATTTCCAATTAATGAACCCATAGCAAGCAAAGGAAAAAATATTCCGCCAGGAATTCCAGAGCAAAAAGCAATTAGCAATAGCAATAATTTCATAAAATAAAAATATATTAAAGTTGAAATTTCATAATTATCTCCTTGGGCAAGAGAAATAAAATTTTCTCCACTTCCCAATAATCTACTATCAAAAAGTAAAAAAATACTTGTGATAAAAAACGGAATTATAGATTTTATACTTTGAGAAATAGGCAAATTTTTATATAATTTTTTTCCAAACAAAATACCCTTATTAAATAGAATTGATGAAAATCCTACTAAAATTCCCAAAAAAATTAAATAAATCCAAAATCTCATAGATAAATTTAGATTATTTTTAATTTTTATTACAGGATCATTTCCTATAATCAAACTTGTTACAATGCTTGATGAAATGATTGTTGATGTTATGTAAATAAAATTAATTCGAGAAGTTTTTTTCATAAGTTCTTCAAGGGCAAAAGCAATAGCAGAAATTGGTGCTGTAAAAGCACTAGTAATTCCAGAAGCAGATGAACCAATAATCATTATTTTTTTATCATCGTCATCCAATTTGAAAATATTTGCCATAACCTCACCAAGAGAGCCTCCTATTTGAACAGAAGGACCTTCCCTTCCCAAAGTTAAACCAGAACCAATAGCAAGCAAGCCCCCAATAATTTTATTAATCAAACAAGACAAGGCACTATAATCCAATTTATCATGCAATTTTCCTGAAATTTGAGGAATTCCGCTCCCACCAATCATAGGCTCCTTGTTTACACAAATCGAAACCAAAAAACCAATAAATATAAATGCAAAAACAAAAATTATAGCATTTAATAAATTTTTTTGACCAAAAATTATTAAATTAGAAATTACAAACATAATTTTTGGAATTAAAAGTCTAAATAAACTTACTACAAGACCTGCACATAAACCAATTATAATTGAAATCAACAATAATTTATAAGAAATACGTTTTTTCATTCTAACCCCATTTAATAAACTAACCAAATATTTGCAATTTGATCTTTGATGCTATTATATGACCAAGATTTCTCAGAATTTTTCATAGAATTCGGATCATTTATAACAAATCTTCCATTTTTATAAGAATCAATAACCAAAATATGTCCAAACAAAGTAAAATATCCCTTATTCACAGAAACAATAAGGCTTCCCCTGTCAAGAGCATTAATCATAGCATCTTTATCATTTTCAATATTTTCAATATTATGGCCATATTTATTAGCCTCATCAGCAAAAAATTTCCACTCAATGCCTTCACTTCCCATATAAGATTGAGCATCCTGAGCAATATTTGAAGGACTAATATCCAAATTTGGATTTAATCTTTTTAAAACCATAGCCATAGAAGTAGGACCACAACCCGCAAATCCAATATTAGAATTTCCCAATTTATTATAGGCCCACCTATTATCCCATTGTAAAAAATAAGGAGTAAGTCTTCCATAATTTACACTTTCACCAGGATAATATTCAAAATCAACTATTCCATTTTTCAAATTATAAACAAACTCACAAGTATCTATATCATTTCCAACAAGATAAATTTCACTGTCAGTTAAGCTATCAAAATTCTCATAAAGCCAATTAATTTTTTCATTATCATCTTTGTGTTTTTCAATATTTTTATATAATTCATCCATATCATCAGTTTTTTCCTTATTAAAAATAAGGCCAATCAAATCATCAACCCCTCCCGTAATCGAACTTGATTTAACTAATGAAAAAATAATTACAACTAAAAAAATAAGAAAAATAAATTTTAAAAATTTTTTCATATTATTAATATATCATAAGCACATAAAATTTAATAGTAGACATAATAATTGTTTGATTCTAATTTTTTATTTTTAAAAAATTTATGCCATTTGAAATTTAAAATAAAAAAGAAGGTGTGACCCCTCTTTTTATTAATTACTATTTAAAATTATAAAAATATTTCTAATATTTATTTAATTATTTTTAGGCATATAAATTTCTACATGTTTTTCTAATATTTCTATTTGGCATGGAAGTTGTTCGTTTAATTCTCCATCCATGTCTAATTCTATTTTTTTATCTTCCAAATTTTTTATTGAAAGTTTTTTGCAAGTAAATGATTTTATATTTTCATTTTCGTCTACTTTACCAAATAGCATATCTTTTGCTGCATCTACTTTTGATATTATTCCTTCGTCTGTCATCACGAATACATTTAAATATCCATCGCTAAGGTCCGCATCATCTTTAGAAAATTCTAGATTGCCAATTTTATTTACTGTCATAACATATACCAAAGATGCTTTGCACTCAAAAGATTTATCTTCGTATTCAATTTTTATATCTACTGTTTCATCTTTTGGTAGTGTTTTTAAAACATTTTTAACGTAAGCAAATCCTCCCAATTTTTCTTTTTCTTTTGAATCTGTTGATGTTGTTGCTTCTATTAATTTTCCAAAACAAACATAGTAAGAAAAATATGTGTCGTTGCATTTTCCTATATCAACTTTTTTTGTTTTTTCAAATGATAATTTTTCAATCGCCTCACAAAGATCATTTGAACCACCTATTAATTGCATATAGGTGTTATTTGTTCCTCCTGGCAATAAGCCGATTTTTGGTCTGTAGTCCATTTTGGAAACCCCATTTATTACTTCATTAAATGTTCCATCTCCTCCAACTACAAATATTGAATCAAATTTTTCTTCGCAAGCAGTTTTTGCAAAATTTTCGCCGTCATTTTCTTTTTGTGTTTTTTTATCAATAATTTCATCAAATTCATCTTGTAATTTTTCTTTTAATTTTTCCATAAATTCATCATTTTTACCATCGCCTGAATTTGGATTTTCAATTAGCATACATTTTTTCATAATATCTCCTAGTGTGAGTTAATTTAAATTTTTTATTTCTTTCTACTTTTAAAATATACCCAAATTTAAATCAATTAAAAAACAGAATAAAACATTTAAAAATTTTTCAATTTCTAAATATTTTATCCTGTAAATTAAAATTATATATCTATTGATAAATATATTGGTGTATGATCTTGTCTGTCTCCAGAATCTATCATATTAGATTCTTTTATTTTATCTTTTATTCTGTCTGATACTATAAAATAATCTATTCTCCAGCCAGAATTATTAATCTTACTTGTCTTTACTCTTTGTGCCCACCAAGTATATTTTCCTTCAACATCTCCATGAATATGTCTAAATGTATCTACAAAACCTTTGTTTAATAAATTTGTAAATCCATTTCTTTCTTCATCTGTAAAGCCCGCTGATTCATGATTATTTTCTGGATGTTTCAAATCAATTTCTTTGTGTGCAACATTAAAATCTCCGCAAGCAATTACTGCTTTGTTTTTGTCTAAATTTTCCAAATAATTTGCAAATTTTTCATCCCAAATTTGTCTTAAGCCAAGTCTGTTTAGACCATTTCCTGCATTTGGTGTATAAACTTGTGTCAAATAAAAATTTTCAAACTCTAAAGTAATAATTCTTGCTTCTTGGTCCATTGTATCTGGCGCATTCAAAACTGGGAAAGTAATTTTTGTTTGAAGATTTTTTTTATAAAGCGTTAAACATCCTGCGTATGATTTTCTTGCAGGCTCTTGAGAGCTTACCCATGCGTAATCATAGGATGGAAAATATTCTTCCAAAATTTTTTGATGTTTTTTGCCAGGACCAGTTCTTGGTAATTTTGTTTCTTGAAGACAAATCACATCGGCGTCTTCACTAATTATAGTTTTTAAAACGTCCCTAGACATAACAGCTCTATTTGAATCACTTGTAAGGGCAGCATTTAGGGAATCTATATTCCATGAAATAAACTTCATTGTATCTCCTTTAATTTATATTATTAAAAATATTTTACCAAAACTTTAAAATATTACCAATTTATTATCAAAAATAAATATTAACTTGTTTAAATTGGGGTATTAATTTAATAGAAAAAAATTGGAGGTTAATATGAAGTGGAAAAATAGGAGAAAAAGTTCCAATGTAAATAGAGGCTCTGGTGCACCAGTTGTTTTTGGTGGTGGAATTGGCGGGCTTATTTTAGTTCTTATTTTATATTTTCTTGGAGCAGATCCTTCTGTTATAAATAATAAAAATGTAAATGAAACACAAGAAAATAGGTATGAAGAAACTATTTCTGAAAATCAAAAAGAATTGGAAGATTTTCTTTCTGTTGTTCTTGCTGATACAGAAGATATGTGGCATGAAAAATTTTTTGAATATAATTTGACTTACAAGGAGCCAAGCATGACTCTTTATACAAAAACAACAAAGTCATCTTGTGGAATAGCTCAATCTGGTATGGGACCATTTTATTGTCCCCTTGATGAAGCTATTTACATTGATGTTTCTTTTTATGATGAATTAAAAAATACATTTGGAGCTGGTGGAGATTTTGCTTTTGCTTATGTCCTTGCTCACGAAGTTGGTCATCACGTTCAAAATGAATTAGGAATATTAAATCAAACTCAACAACTTCAAAAAGAATTATCCGAAAAAGATTACAATAAATATTCAGTAGCTCAAGAATTGCAAGCCGATTATTTTGCTGGCGTTTATGCATATTTTTCAAAAGAAAATGGATATTTAGAAAAAGGAGATATTGAAGAAGCAATGAAAGCTGCATCATCAATTGGAGATGATAATATTCAAGAAATGTCTGGCTCAAATATAAATCCTGATAAATTTACTCACGGCTCAAGCAAAGATAGAAAAAATGCCTTTGACATGGGATACAAATATCATGATATTGAACATTCCATGGAATTTTACAAAAATTTGGATTATGAAATTAAAATTAATATTTAAAATAAACAAAGATAAGTTTTTGAAGTGAACCTAAAAATCCAGAATACGGATTGAGTAGTTCACTTCATTTTTTAGTTTATCTTTTTTATTCCTATAAATTTTTAGTATCTAAAATTACATTAAACATAAATTCGCTTAGTTTATTGTCGTTTGCCTTATAAAACATTTCTTTGCCTTCTCTTTTTGATGAAATAAGTCCTGCTGTTTTTAAAATTTTTAGGTGATGGCTTATAGCAGGAGATGACATTCCCATAATTGCAGCTATATTTATTACGCATTCTTTTCTATGGCATAAAAGCCAAAAAATTTGTAATCTTTTTGGATCTCCCAAATGTCTGAAAGCTTTAGAAATATCTGATGCCTTTTCTTCTTCTAATAAAAAATCAATTTTGTCATCGTTTTTATAATGTTTATGTGGTAATTTCATTTATTTCTCTCCTTATTTATACTTTACCACAAAAATATAATTTAATTTAAATTTTTTTGTTGACTTTACATAAATAATCTTGTATTATGAACTTAGATACAATTAAATATTTGTTTAATTGTAAATTTTTAATTAAAGGAGAATTTTTATGAAAAAATCTTACAAAATTGAAGTGGATTGCCCTTCATGTGCAAATAAAATGGAAATCGAAGCTAAAAATACAGATGGAGTCAAAGACTGTACCATTAACTTTATGATGTTAAAAATGAAAGTTACATTTGAAGATGGTGTGGACGAAAAAGAAGTAATGGAAAATGTTTTGAAAAATTGCAGAAAAATTGAAAAAGATTGTGAGATTTATTTTTAAGGACAAATTATGAATAAAAATCAAAAGAAAAATTTATCTAGGATAATTTTATCAGCCTTAATCTTAATTATCCTACATTTTCTAAATTTTAATAATGTTTTTACAAGTATAATGTATTTAATTTCCTATCTTTTGGTTGGATATGACGTTTTACTTGAGGCTTTCAACGGAATTAAAAATAAACAGGCTTTTGATGAATCTCTTTTGATGTCTATTGCGACAATTGGAGCAATAATTCTTGCTTTTTATACAAAAAGTGGAGATTTTGTAGAAGCTGTTGCTGTTATGCTTTTTTACCAAATTGGAGAATTTTTCCAATCATATGCTGTTGGAAAAAGCAGAAAATCTATTGCAGATCTTATGGATATAGTTCCAGATTTTGCAAATATTGAAGATGAAAATGGAAATATAGAAGAAGTAGATCCAGACGATGTTGAAATTGGTTCAACAATAGTAATAAAGCCTGGAGAAAAAGTTCCTTTGGATGGTATTGTAATTGATGGACAATCTTCACTTGATACCAAAGCCTTGACAGGTGAGTCAGTTCCAAAGGATGTAAGAGAAGGATCTGAAATATATTCAGGATCAATTAATTTAAATGGTTTATTAAAAATTAAAACTACAAAAGAGTTTGGAGAATCCACCGTCACAAAAGTTTTAGAATTAATTGAAGATGCATCAGAAAGAAAATCAAAATCTGAAAATTTCATTACAAAATTTGCAAGAATTTATACACCAGTAGTTGTTTATCTTGCTTTAGCCTTAGCGTTTTTACCAGGAATATTTTCATTTTTGATGGGAAATAGTCCAAATTTTTCATCTTGGATTTATAGGGCTTTGATATTTTTAATTATATCTTGCCCATGCGCCTTGGTTATTTCAATTCCTCTTTCATTTTTTGCAGGAATTGGATCTGCAAGCAAAAAGGGAATTCTTGTAAAAGGATCAAATTATATGGAAGTTTTATCAAATGTTGACCAAATCATTTTTGATAAAACCGGAACCTTAACAAAGGGAACTTTTGAAGTAACAGCTGTTCATCCAGAAAAATTATCTAAAGAAGAACTTCTTCATATAGCAAGTCACGTTGAAAGATATTCAACCCACCCTATTGCAGATTCTTTGAGAAAAGCCTATCCAAACGAAAAAGATGATTGTGAAATTCGTGATATAAAAGAAATTTCAGGCTATGGAATAAGTGCAAAAGTAAATGGTGATGAGGTTTACCTTGGAAATTCAAAATTAATGGATAAATTAAATATAGAATGGAAAGCTTGTGAAAAAATTGGAACCATTATCCATCTTGCAATAAATAATGAATACCAAGGTCACATTGTAATATCAGATACAATAAAAGAAAATTCTAAAAAAGCTATATCTGATTTGAAAAAAAATAATATAAGCAAGACAATAATGCTTACTGGAGATTCTAAAGAAGTTGGAGAAAATGTTGCAAAAAATTTATCTTTGGATGAATTTTACAGTGAACTTCTCCCTCAAGACAAGGTAAAAATCCTTGAAGAAATTTTAGATAAAAAAGATGATGTAAATAAAAAAATCGCCTTTGTTGGAGATGGAATTAATGATGCCCCATCACTTACCAGAGCAGATGTAGGAATTGCTATGGGAGCTATGGGCTCAGATGCAGCAATAGAGGCTGCTGATGTTGTTTTAATGGATGATGATCCAGGAAAAATTCCAACGGCCATAAAAGTTTCAAAAAAATGTCTAAGAATTGTAAAAGAAAATATATATTTTTCAATCGGTGTAAAAATTATAGTTTTAATTCTTGGAGCCTTGGGACTTACTTCAATGTGGGCTGCAATTTTTGCAGATGTTGGTGTTACAATTATAGCTGTATTAAATGCTATGAGATGTATGTATTTAAAATAGTAAAATGATTAAAGCAGTTTTAATTGATATAGATGATACGATTTTTGATTTTGAAAAATGTTCCAAAAATTCTTTTTTAAAAACTTTAGAAAAATTCAATTTAAAATTTAAAGAAGAAGATTTTTCTTATTTTAATAAGGTTAATGATATTTTATGGACCAAGCAAAAATTAGGAGAGATTAATATAAAAGAAGTTTTTATAAAAAGAGATTATCAGATGGGTAAATATTTTAATCTAGATATAGAAAAAGGCCTTTTCAATGATTTATTTGTAAAATTTTTATATGATGAAATTGAAATGGTCGATGGAATTGAGGATTTATTGTTATATTTATCGGATAAATACAAAATTTTTACTGCAAGCAATGGGATATTTAAAATGCAGGAAAATAGGTTAAAAAAATCAAATCTTGATAAGTATTTTGATAAAATTTTTGTATCAGATAAAATCGGTTTTGAAAAACCAGATAAGAAATTTTTCCAAAAAATAATGGATCTTACAAAATTTTCAAATGATGATTTAATCATGATTGGAGATAGCATAAAATCAGACATAATTGGTGCAAAAAATTCAAAAATCAAATCTATTTATTTAAATAAGGAAGACAAAAAAATTTCAGATAAAAATTTCACTTATCAAGTAAAAAATTTATCTGAAATTAAAAAAATATTGTAAAAAAGTGCGAAATCTTTTCGCACTCAGAGCGTCGACAAACCCACCAATAAA
>NZ_KV808683.1:0-8683 GCF_001812365.1 Anaerococcus sp. HMSC065G05 | reverse complement strand
GTGGGTTTGTCGACGCTCTGAGACTGCGTTTGCAGTCTTATTTCTACAATTTCATTGAATTTTGTCTTCTTCTTAATTTTGTTATTGTTGCTTCTTCGTCAAGTTCTATCATTGATAAATCTATTACTGTATCTTTTGGAATATCTACTATGGCTTTTGTTTTTTCTGTGATTAGGGCGATTGGAAGTAGGTCTTCTTTTATTGATCTTGTGTGGTCAGTTAATTTTCCAAATACCTTATCTGATCCTATTCCCTCTAAATATTCTCCCTTTTTTATATCTCTTTTTGCAACTGAAACTGTATCGGCAACTTGTCCATGAAGTGGAGCTATTGTTGGCTCATTTTCTAAAACTGCATTGTAGATTGTAATTGGTGTTTCAAGACTTGTTAAGTGATATGGTCTAAATAATAAATAATTTGGGCCATCGCCAAAGCCTAAAAATTTCATCAAATCTCTTACTTCTTTTTTGTCGCTTGTTACAATTAGAAATACTCCTGGTGCCATGCCTGGAGAAAATTCTACAGTTTTGTATGATGATAAAACTCCACCGTCTTCTTTTAATTTAAAATCTTCTACGGCCGTTTCTGAGCTTGTAGCAATTCCGTGACAGCCAAATGTGTCTGGCAAAAATCCAAGGCAGTTGCAAACTGAATTTAATTCTATCATGGTATTTGTTCCATCGACAAAACTTGTTAGCATTCTTGGAGAAAGTCCTTTTTCTTTTGCTTGGTCTTTTAAAATTTCTGCATTTGCATAGTTATCTAATGGATTATTTTTTCCTTTTGCTGCAACCAAAATCTCAAGGCCAATTCCATAAGCAAAATCGCAAAGATCTATTATTGAGCCTGGCTCATCTCCTGCAATTCCTGTATAAACAACGCCAGCTTTTTTTGCCATATCGTAAAGAATTGGTCCAACAACTGCATCACATTCTACATTGAGTGTAATAAAATGCTTATGATATTGAATTGATTTTGCTGCAAGCTCTGCACCAAATGGTGGATTTCCTGTTGCATCAACTACGGCTGTAATTTGTAAAAGTTTGTAAGCAAGTCTATAATTTGAACTTACTACAACAAAACCCTTGTTCAAAGCCTCGTAGGCTTCGTCGTATGAGTCTGTATTTATAATTTTATCTTCAGAAATCCCTGAATCTATGAGGGCAGTTTTTGCTTTTTGTGGTGTGTGTTCAATAACCAAGCCTACTTCAATTGCATCAATATCTCCCAATTGATTAATTAAGCTTGCTCCCATTTTTCCACAACCAATTATAGCCAAAGAAATTCTTTCTCCATTATGTTTTAATTCTTTTAGCTTTCTATTTATCTTAAACATTTAATCTCCTTATATCCTCTGAGGCAGTTTTTGCTGATGAGAATGCCCATTGAATATTATATCCTCCGCAATCTCCAGCAACATCCATAACCTCTCCTATAAAATAACAATCTTTAATTTTTAAAGATTTCATGGTTTTATTGTCGATTTCCTCGCAAGATACTCCTCCCAAAGTCACTTGGGCATTGTTCTTGTCGTTTATATCTAAAATATCAAAAGAAAGATTTTTCAAAATATTTGAAATTTTTTCCAAATCTTTTCTTGAAATATTTTTTTTGCCAGAATTTATTTTAACCCTTTTTAATATATCAATTATGAGTTTTTTATCTAAATTCCCAATTAATAATTCTTCGATATTTCTATTAGGAAATCTTTTTGACTTTTCTTCTAATTTCTTTAAAAGTCCATCTTTTTTATACTCTGGATAAAAGTCAATGTCAAGACTAACTTTTTTACCATCTTTTAAGGCAAGAGAAATTAAATTTGAAAGATCCAAAATCGCAGTTCCTGTAAGGCCATAAGTTTGAAAAATCACATCATCAGTTGATGATTTTATAAATTTTCCATCTACTTTCAAACTTGCTTTTGCATTTACCTTAACACCTTTAGATTTTTTGGACAAGGGATTTTTCGCCTTAAAATTTGTAATTCCAAAAGTCATATCTTCGATTTTTGTATGTTTTTCTAAAATTTTAAAAATAGAACCATCAGAACCTGAATTTTTTAAAGTTTTTCCACCAGATGCAATCACAAGAAGGTCGTACTTGTATTTATTTTTTTCTGTTATGATTAATTTTTTGTCAAAATCTATATCCAAAACTTTTTGATCAAAAATAAATTTTGCATTTTCATCTGCTTTCATCATGAGAGAATCTTTTACAGTCTGTGAGCTCATGGTTTTTGGATAGCATCTTCCTGATGGCAAATTTGTCCATTCTATCCCCAAATTTTCAAAATATTTTATCAAATCTTTGTTTGAAAATTTGTACAAAGAATAATTTACAAAATCTTTTTCTTGTGAATAAAAATTTTCATAGGAAAGCTTTAAATTTGTAAAATTACACCTACCATTTCCAGTTGCAAGGAGTTTTCTTCCACTGTCTTTGTTTGAATCTAATACTGTTATATTTTTATTATCTAAAAAAGAGCAGAAGGCAAGCGAACTTACCCCTGCTCCTATTACAAAAATTCTCATAATTCTTCTAGAACTTCCCTTATGGTTTCTTTTTCGTTGTAGTAGGTTTTAATATTTGCTTTTAATTTTAAGAAATCTTCTTCGCCCTTGCCAAGCATAAAAACAAAATCCCCTTTTTTTGCATGGGTAATTGCATATTTTATAGCTTCTTTTCGATTTCTTATTATTATGCATTCCCCATTATTTTCTTCGACTCCTTCTTTAATTTGATTTGAAATATTTTCAAAGGTATCAAATTTAGGATCATCGGTTGTTATTACAGAAAATATATCATATTTTGCAGATATTCTACCAAGACCTCTTCTAATATCAGGAGTCCTATCTCCACTTATTCCGTAGACTGCAAATTTTTTCCTATCTTTTGGCAAATCTTTATAAAGACTTTCAAAAGATGTTGTTGTGTGGGCAAAATCTACTACTATATTTATTCCAAGGTCATTTTCTATAAATTCAAATCTTGATTTTACTCCCTTAAATCCTTCTAGGGCTTTGGAAATTTCTTTCAATTCAAAACCAAGGTCATTTGCAATTGCTATGGCACAAAGAGAGTTATAAATATCATATAGCCCAAATCTTTTTAGATAGAATTTAACACCATTTACAAAAAATTCAAGACCCATATCTACTCTTTTTATATTTTCTGCCTTATAGGCTGAATCTTCGTTTATAGAAATTGTAAGGGCATCTTTGAAAATTTCTTTGGCTTTTTTACCATAATCATCATCTAAATTTACGACTTGTTTTTTGGAATGATTTAGTAAAATCATCTTCGCCTTGAAATAGTTATCCATAGTTTTATGGTAGTCCATGTGTTCTGGAGATAAATTTGTGAAAACTCCATAATCATAGTCAATTCCATAGTTTCTTTTTAAACACAAACCATGTGAAGAAGTCTCCATAACTACGTTTTTAATATTTTCTTTTTTTGCCTCACTCAAAATATAATTTATATCTGTAATTTCTGGTGTCGTATGCTCTGTTGGTAAAGTTTTGCCGTTAAAAAAAGCTCCATCTGTTCCAATATTTGCACAAGGCTCTCCCAGTTTGTTCAAAAGAAATGAGATTATATTTGCAGTTGTAGTTTTTCCATTTGTTCCTGTAACACCAATCATTCTTAATGATTTTGATGGAAAATCTGATAAGAAATTTGAAATTTTTGCAAGAGCTAATCTTGCATCTTCAACTTTTATATAATTTATTCCATTTTTAAATTCAACGTCATCATTTGTATAGACTATAGTTGATGCTCCATTTTCTAGGGCATTTTCTATATAATTATGTCCATCGAATTCAAATCCTCTTATCGCTACAAATATAAAATCTTTTTTTATTTCTTTTGAATTTGAAGAAACTCCTACAATTTCTTTATCATTTTGAATATTTTTTGAAATGTAGGAAATTTCTTTTAGTATCTTTTCTAATTTCATTTAATGAATATTGTATCCTTTCTCAGTAAGTATATCTTTAATCTTCCTGATGTGGTCTTTTCCATTTGTTTCAAGGGTTATTTCAACTTGGATATTTTTATATCTGCTAGTTGCTGCAAGGCTATCGTGAAGTACCTCAACAATATTTGCTTTTGTATAAGCTATAACATCAAGAAGATCTCTAAGCTTTCCAGGTGCATTTTGAAGTTCAACAGTAAATCTTGCGATTCTTCCGTCTTCATAAAGTCCCTTGTGAATTAATTGAGAAATAAATGACATATCAATATTTCCACCACTGATTACGCAAACAACATTTTTATTTTTGCAACCAAGTTTTTTACTTGCAGCAAGACTTAATGCTCCTGAAGGCTCTGCTACTAGTTTATGTTTTTCCATCAAAGTAGTCAAGGCTACCATGATTTCTTCTTCTGTTACAGAAATATATTCATCAACGTTTTCCTTGCAAATTTCGTAAGTAATATCTCCAACTCTTGCAACAGCAGTACCATCTGCGATTGTATCAGCAGAATCTAATGTAATTGGTCCACCTTTTTCCATAGCAGCTTGCATTGATGCAGCATTTGCTGGTTCTACACCAACTATTTTAATTTCTGGTTTCATTTCTTTTGCACATTTTGCAATACCAGAAACAAGTCCACCGCCACCGATTGGTACTAATATGTAGTCAGCTTCTTGTAAACTTTCTAAAATTTCAAGAGCAATTGTTCCTTGTCCTTCAATTACATCTTCATCATCGTATGGAGGAATAAAAGTATATCCTTTTTCTTTGGCAAGCTCTTGAGCATATGTATTTGTTTCGTCAAAAGTTTGTCCGTGAAGATCAACTTCAGCTCCATATTTTAAAGTTCCATCAACCTTAATCATTGGAGTTGTTTCTGGCATACAAACAATTGCCTTTATGCCTTGATGATTTGCAGAAAATGCTACACCTTGGGCGTGGTTTCCAGCTGATGCAGTTACGATTCCAACGGATTTTGATTCTTCATCCATTTTTGAAATCTTGTTATAAGCTCCCCTCAATTTAAAAGAACCAGTTTTTTGTAAATTTTCTGGTTTAATGTACACATTGTTTTTTGATAAATCTGAAAAAATTTCAGAATAAAACATGTGGGTTGGGTTAATAGCTTCGTCTACTCTTTTTTTTGCACTTTTAAAATCAAACATAAAATGCCTCCTTTTGCTTAAATTATATCACAAGAAAAAGGAAATAAGAATGTTTTTCTATATTTTTTTGAAAAAAGATTGCTAAATAAAATTAATCGCATAATTTCAATCTTTAAAATGATTTATTTCGAATTTATTTTGTAAAATTTTAAAAATTATTTATAAAAAACGTTTTTTTGTTAGATAAATTTTGAATTTAAAAAATTTAAAAATTTCTTTATAAATTTAAATGCCTAGGCAAGTCATCTAGCACGAATATATAACTTAAAAAAAATCAATTTAAAAATTTTAAAATTTTTTGCTAATTTTTAATTTTTTTCAATCACCTTGAAAGTACTTCCAAATTCTTTTGTTTTTGTCTTAAATTTGTCGCTTTTTGAAAGACTAACCTGTTTAGACCATATAATTGAAAACAATTTCTTGTTTTTATATAATTTAATAAAGTAAATAGATAAGGAGGTTATATGGATTTAGAAAAATTAAGGGGGAAATTAATTGTATCGTGCCAAGCCTTAGATGATGAGCCTCTTCATTCTAGTTTTATTATGGGAAAAATGGCTCTTGCTGCAAAAATTGGCGGAGCAAGTGGTATTCGTGCTCAATCTGTTGATGATATTAAAGAAATTCAAAAACAAGTTGACTTGCCAATTATTGGAATTATTAAAAAAAATTATCCTGACAGCGAAGTTTATATCACTCCAACTAAAAAAGAAATTGAAGAATTAATTGATTCTAAGTGCGAAATAATTGCTCTTGATGCAACTAATAGGAAAAGGCCAAATGATGAAAAATTAATAGATTTACTCAAATTAATTCATGACAATAATATTTATGCCATGGCGGATTGTTCTACGATTGATGAATGTAAAAACGCTTTAGATCTTGGTTTTGATATTATTTCAACAACTCTTTTTGGCTACACGTCTTATAGTGATAATTTTGATGGTCCTGATTTTGAGTCTATTAAAAAAATTGTAGAATTTTCAAACAAGCCTGTTATAGCTGAAGGCAAAATTAATACGCCAGAAGATTTAAAAAAAGTTTTTGCTTGTGGAGTATTTTCTGCTGTAGTTGGTTCTGCAATTACTAGACCTCAATTAATAACCCAAAAATTTGCTGATGTTTTAAAAAAATAATTTAGGAGGAAATATGTTTAAGTATTTACAAAAAGTCGGCAAGGCTTTTATGCTACCGATAGCATTACTCCCTGCCGCAGGTTTACTTTTAGGAATTGGTGGTGCTTTTTCATCACAAGCTACAATTGATGCCTATCCTTTTTTAGCAAATAGTGTTTTACAAACTATTTTTAAGGTTATGGCTGGTGCTGGAAATATAATTTTTGCAAATCTTGCCATGCTTTTGTGCATTGGTATTATGGTTGGTCTTGCAAACAGGGAAAAAGGAGTTGCAGCTCTTGCTGGTGCCGTTGGATTTTTGGTAATGAATGCAACTATATCAACTCTTCTTTCAATTTTTAATCCTGACGGAGATCCAATTGATACTGGTGTTGTTGGTGCTTTGGTTATTGGTCTTATTGCAGTTTATCTTCATAATAATTATTACAATATTCAATTGCCACAAGTTCTAGGATTTTTTGGTGGTTCAAGATTTGTTCCTATAGTTACATCTTTTGTTGCAATTATTGTCGGAGTATTTTTCTTTATAGTTTGGCCACCTTTCCAACACTTATTAATTTCTGCTGGAAAATCAATTGCAAAACTTGGCGTTTTTGGAACTTTTTTATATGGAATGCTAATGAGATTATCTGGAGCAGTCGGTCTTCATCACATGATTTATCCAATGTTTTGGTATACAGAACTTGGTGGAGTAGAAATGGTTGCTGGAGAGCAAATTGTTGGTGCTCAAAAAATATTTTTTGCTCAATTAGCTGATCCAAATCACGTTGGATTATTTACTGAAGGTACAAGATTTTTTGCAGGAAGATTTTCAACAATGATGTTTGGTTTGCCTGCAGCTGCTCTTGCAATGTATAAGAACGCAAAAGAAGAAAACAAGAAAAAATTAAAGGGATTATTTTTGGGAGTTGCTTTAACTTCATTTATTACAGGAATTACAGAGCCTCTTGAATATATGTTCCTTTTCGTTCAACCACTTTTATATGTTTTCCATTCATTCTTGGATGGTTTATCATTCTTAATTGCTGATTTATTAAATATAAATATTGGAAATACATTTTCTGGTGGAGTAATTGACTTTATTTTATTTGGTGTACTTCAAGGAAATGACAAAACTCATTGGTTATTAGAAATTCCATTTGGATTAATCTGGGCAGCTATTTACTATTTCTCATTCTCTTTCTTAATAAAGAAATTTAATATAATGACACCAGGAAGAGGCGATGATGAAGTTTTGGAAGAAAAAGATAATAAAAAAGATTCAAATTCAAATCTTCATGAAGAAGCTCTTGTTATTTTAGATGCACTTGGTGGAAGTGAAAATATAATTGATGTTGACGCTTGTATAACAAGGCTAAGAGTAAATTTAAAAGATCCAAAAATTGTTGATAAAAATATTTTAAAACAAACAGGGACAACAGGAGTGCTTGACGTTCCAGGAGGAGTTCAAGTAATCTATGGAGCCAAGGCAGTCTTATACAAAAATGAAATTAATGATATACTTGGAGTAGTTGATTAGAAGATTTCAATAAAAGAGGTAGCCATGATAAAAAATTCCGCCATTGTTGCTATAGTCGATAGTTATGATAAATTTACAGAAGTTGAAAAACTAATTGCCGATTATTTTATAAAAAATAAACACAAGGAAGATTTTTCAATAAAAAATATCAAAAACAAACTCCACGTTTCCGAATCATCCATAACAAGATTTTCACAAAAATGTGGTTTTAAGGGATATAGAGAATTTATTTACAGGTATGAAGAAGGATTTTTAAAAGGAATTTCCAAATCTTCATTTAATGTAGAGGAAGTTTTAAACACTTACGGAAGAATTTTAAATATGTTTACATCCCTTATCGACAACGAACAAATTGATAGAATAGCAGATTTAATTATAAAATCAAAATCAGTTTTGTTCGTGTGAATAGGAAGTTCGGGACTTGTAGCAAGAGAAATGCAATCAAGACTTACAAGGCTTGGAATTTTAGTAATGGCAATAGATTATCAAGATGAAATGAGAATGAGGGCAGTTTTTCAAAAAGAAAATTCTCTGCTTATTGGCATAAGCCTTTCAGCCAACAAAGAATCCGTTCTTTTCGCCCTAAAACAAGCCAAAGAAAACGGCGCAAAAACAATTCTTGTAACATCAAATTCAAAAGATAAATTTTCATTTGTGGACGAAAAAGTAATCATCCCAACAATAGAAGATTTGAGAGGCGGAAATATAATCTCCCCGCAATTTCCAGTTCTAGTCTTTATGGATTTTTGCTACAATAAAATCATAAAAAATAATCTAGAAGATGATTACAGAAAACTTCTCCACAAAAAAACAATAGATGCCTTAGAAGAAGACAAAAAGTGAGCGATAAGCTCACTTCAGAGCGTCGACAAACCCACCAATAAA
>NZ_KV808682.1:0-18810 GCF_001812365.1 Anaerococcus sp. HMSC065G05 | reverse complement strand
TTTTCATCTACTTTGTCTACAGTCTGAGAGCTTATCGACTAGATAAGCTCTTTTTCTTTTAATTTTTTATAGAGGCTTTCTCCTCTTCTTTTTATTGACAATTCAAATAGTCCCATATTTGTAAAGCCATATATTTCATAAGTCTTGAAATATTTTTTTATATTTTCATTTATTTTATCAATCAATTGATCATTTTTACTAGATTTTAAAAAATCTATAACGACCATTCCGCCAATATTTCTAAGATTTAAATTGTAAAAAATAAAATCTATCAAATCTTCATTAACCTTATAATAAAAATCATCTTTATCCATAGTTGATTTTTTCTTTGATGAATTCACATCAATAAAGCAAAGAGTTTCAAGATCATTGATTATTATTGATAAATCGTCTTTGTAAATCTTTTTTTCCTTAATGCTTTTTATTGAATCTGAAATAATTTTATTATTTTTTATATCTAGTTCAACAAGTTCCAAATCTTTATTTTTTTCACAATATAAGTCAAATTCATTGTAAGTTTTCAAGAGTTTTGGAGAAGGCGTGAAATTTTCTTCATTTATTAATCTTTTTTTTAGTTCAAGTAATTTATTATAATTTTCAAAATTTTTCTTTCTATCTTTTTTTAATTTGGGAAATCCCTTATTTTTGAACCTATACAAATAATAATATTCATTTTCGATTCTAAAATTTGCACTCATGGTTGCTAATTTATCGTCAAATTCTTCTTTAATAATTTGGCAAATTACACTATCTCCAATTTTAAATTTTTTATTTGATTTTAAAAAAGCCTTTTTGCCATCATCATACAACAAAAAATAGGCATTAATAGAATCAATTTTATTTACTACTTTTGCCCTATAAATATTGAACAAATATGGAGAATAAAATTTTAATTCGAAAAGCTTGTTATCAACAATTTTACCAAAGGCTTTTTCTTTATAATCTACAAAAATATATGATTTCATTTCGATAATTTCTTCTTTAATTTTTCAAAAAATCCAATTTTTTCGATATTTTCATTTTTTTCATTCAAAAGATTTGAAATAATATTTTCATAAGATGTATCTTTTGATTTTAAACCTAAAAATTTTGAAGATTTAGCAAGAATTTCATCTCTATATTCCCTAATATCAAAATATTTGTCATTACTTTCAATAAAAAAATAATCAGAATCAAAGTCTTCATTAATTTCACTTTCATCAGTAATTTGAATTATTTTTTTATCATCTATTAAATCTTTATCTAAACCATTTACAATAAGAACATCATAATAATTTATTTTTTCTAAAAGATTTGATATATCTTCTTTTTTTATTTTATATTTTGAATTTATTAAAGGTGCTATGGCAAAATCTATATTTTCACAAGTTTTTCTAATAATTTTTTCAAGACCTACAAGGTCAAGGAAATAATCACATATATCGTATGTGATCATTCCTCCCATATCAAATAAATCTTCAATATTACAATCCTTGTTTCTTTCAAATGAGAGAATCAAAACAGACTTATCCTTAGATAAAATTTTTGAAAAATCTTTTATAAATTTTAATTCATTTTGATTTTTTGAATTTATTAAATATATGTCCATTTTATTCTCCTTGTGTATTTTCTTGATTATTACCTTCGGTTTTTACTTCATTAAGAAGATTTTGCTTATCTGGATTTATTTTTATATCAAAATATTTGCAAACTATGTCTCTAAAAATTGGTGAAACATTAAATGATGTTCCTCCTTGAGTTAAAATTATTGATATTGCAATTTCTGGATCATCGTATGGAGCAAATCCAATCATCCATGCATAAGGGTCGTAACCACTTCCATCTGGATTTTTACCTTCAACTTCTGCTGTTCCTGTTTTTACTCCAACTTCAAGAGGCATTCTATTTAAAATAGCATTATTTTGAGCAACTAACAAGGTACCATATTTTATATCTTCCAAATATTTACCATCTTTAATAGAAATTTTCTTATGCTTTACTTGATTTTGATATAAAATATCTTTCGAATTATGGTTTGTTACTTCTTTTATTAATGTGTATTTATTTAAATAACCACCATTTGATATTGTAGAGATAACTCTATTCATTTGTAGTGGCGTGTATGAATTTTGACCTTGTCCTATAACTATATTTAACATATCCGTAATATCCCATTTTGCTTGATTTAGATAAGTAAATTTTAAAGTATCAGCAAGACCTGCCCTATCATCTTTTTTGATTTCTAATGGTTCATAACCCATTTTATCAATCATTTCTATTAATTTTTTTCTATTTATAGAATTTGGATTATCCGCTAATTTTACAAGTTCATTTTTATCATTTTCAATATCAGATTTTGTTTTTTTAACATTTTTTTTCAAATATTTTTTTATATTTTTATCAAGGTACTTCTTCATTAATGATTTTGTAACTTCTAATTTCTTTTCGACAGATGGTATATTTCCACTTGATTCCTGTGGAATATTTATTTCTATTCCAGAAGTTTCATCTAATCCCAAAGTACTAGCAGCTTTTTTTACATCACTTAGTTCAAGTTTAAATCCAAGGCTTTTGCCAGTAGATGGATTTTCTCCCAAAGCCAAACAATAAAAGTAATAGTTACATGAATCTCTAATTGCATCATATAAATTTTCTTCTCCATGGTTGCCACCAGTTGTTGACCAAATTAAACAAGAAAATCTCCTACTTCCTATATCCATAAAACCATTACAATAATTTGTCATTTGTGGATTTAATCCTTTTTCCAAAGCCGCCAAAGAAGTTACTAATTTAAAAGTAGATCCAGGCATAACAGCAGTCTGACTTGCCACATTTAACATAGGTCTTGCCGCTAGCACGGATGAATCATCATCTACTTGTAAACTATCCCAATCTGAAGAAGAAATTCCTGTAGAAAATAAATTAGGATCATAACTTGGATATGAAGCCATTGCAAGAACTTCTCCAGTTTTTACATTACTTACAACAACTGCTCCATTTGTTGAATAAGGAGCAATTTCGCTAGTATTAAAATTCCCATATTCAGATTCATAGGTTTTACCTGTTCTAATTGATTCTAGAACTTTTGACAGAGATTTTTCTGCTTGCGCTTGCAAATTAGCATCTATAGAAAGATAAACGTCATTTCCTGGTTCTGATGGAGTTTTTGATAATGTTTCAATTCTATTTCCTGATGAGTCTACAGTTACAATACTTTTTCCATTTTTTCCTCTGAGAGTATCTTGATATGATTCTTCGATTCCAGTTTTGCCGACAATTTCATCTCTTAAATATGAATCTTTTTTTACATATTTTTCCACTTCTTCATCGGTTGCAATTGGTCCCATGTAGCCTAAAACGTGGCTTGCCAAATTTCTATTTGGATAAGATCTTATAGGAATTGTTGCCACACTAATCCCCTTTGATTTGTCAATATTTTCTTCAATTCTTAGAACAGTCGAATCATCTAAATTATAAACTAAATTAATTGGTCTAAAACCAAATGAGCCTTGCCTATTAATAATGCTATCGATTGTCAAAATCCCACAAGCTTCATAGTCATTGTCATTTTTTATATCTGATACTGATTTTATATAATCAAGAACTTCTTTTGCGCTTTTTGCTTTATTTAGTTTTTTTACAACCTTATCTCGACTTTCATTTTTATCTCTGCTTGCATAGTATTCAAAGAAATCTTTTTTGGCAACATTGAAAGTATAATCCCATTTGCTAGGCTTATCTTCTGAAATATCGATTGATGGATATACGTTATTTATAGCATTAGCATTTTGTGCCAAATATTTTAAATCTTTATCTAAGATTACGCCCTTCAATAATTTATGTTTGTCAGCAAGATTTGCTAATTCTTCTGCAGGATCTCCAGCTTGAGAATTTTTAAATTTTATATCAACAGAATATATGTTTTTTTTATCTTTTGTTTCGGTTTTTACTTCTGTTGTAAAGTTTGCATATATACCTTTGTTTTCCAATTTTTCTATCAAAATATCTGCTGGAATTAGGTAAGAACCATCTTCTTCATTTAAGCTTGCTGATTTTAAAAATTCTTTAATTGAAGATTTTTTTACAATTTCATAAAAATCATCACTAGCTTTTGTATCTAATTTTATTTCCGGATAGCCATCATTTAAACTAGCTTTTTTTTGTATGAGCTTTTCATCTGCTATCAAACTATAATCTTTTAAAATCACATTAGATTCTAAATTTTTTTCTTTCAAAATATTATAAGTTAATAATCTTGCTTGGTTATTTTCTAATATATTTTTTATAACAGACTTATCGTCGCCAATTGCACTAACAACAACGTCAAGAGGATCATCTTTTGTGCTATGACCTAATGCTTTTAATTTTTCTTTTGCATTTTCCTTATATACTAAATTAAGTTTATTATTTTTTTGCTTAACTAATATAGGAATATCTATTCCTCTTTTTTTCAAGGCAAGAAGGGCAGTTTTTATTGTTTCATATTTTATCCCATCTTTGTTGCTAAAAGATCCTACTATTTCTCTTGTTAATTTTTTTTCAACTATTATATCAACAATTTTATCTTCTGGTGATTTTTCTTCTTTGAAATAATCATCCTCACTTTTGTATTGGAATGAATTTAGTCTAATATCAAAATCATTTTGGTAATTTACACCTGCTTCTTCCAAAATATTTACCAAAGAATTTACAGCCTTTATCCTATCTTCATCATCCAAGCTTGTAAGTTTATCTTTATATAATTGCACAGCAAAAGATGGAACTGTTGTAGCAAGAACATTTCCATTTCTGTCTAAAATATCTCCTCTACTTGCAATTTCATCAACTTCTTGAACTTTTCTATTATCTGATAAGTCTCTGTAATGTTCTCCTTGATTTATCATAAGGATAAATAATTTTACAAAAATAGCAAGAAACATTAGACCAAAAACTATTTGCAAAATAGTTATTCTATTTTCTTTTTGTTTTCTCAAAACTTACACCCCTATATCCTATATGTTGGAATATACATTAGTTTTTTTATTATTATATGATAGATTAAATACATTAAAGTATTCAATAAAGCTTCTACCAAAATTGGTACAAATAAATAATTTTTAATAACAACTATATCCCCATTAAAAATATATGTTATTAAACTTACAAATAAAAAGTTTAATATAGTAAAAACAAAAGTTAATATCAAACCTGTTTTTTTATCGCTACTAAATCTAAACTTTTCATCTCCAACTACATGACCTATCAAAAAATATGATAAAGCTCTTACACCAATTATTTTTGAAAACATAAGATCTTCCAACAAACCAATAACAAGCCCCGTATAAGAAGCACTCTTAGACCCAAGCGTTAAGGATAAACATATTACAAATGCAACTATAATATTGATATTTGCTCCAAATATATCCACCTTAGAAAAGACGCTAACTTGTAGGATAAAAGAAATAAAAGCTATTAAAAATGTTTTAAATTTATTCATATATCCACCTTACTTTCTAAGAACCAAAACCCTATACAAATGGGTAAAATCTGCTGGAGAATCAATTGTTACATTTTTTCTTAGAGAATCCTTGCTCATAATTACATTAGAAATTTCTCCCAAATATAGGCCCTTAGGATAAACTCCACCTATTCCACTTGTAATTAATGTATCAGAATTTTTAACATCACTAGAAACTTCTAGCATATAACCACTAATTTTTTTGTTTTTATAATCATCAATAACCCCATAATCTCCACTTCTAGAATTAATGAAGGAAACGTCATTTGATGAATTTTTAATTGTTTCGACCTTACTTGTTGTTGAATTTACTTTTACAACTTTTCCTATAACGGCAGATGAATATTCGCTATTTCCTATAGCTTGCAAAATTACATCATTAACTTTTATTCCATCTTTTTTACCCTTATCTATAAAAAATGATTCTTGCATACTTTTTACATCAGAATTAATAACTTGAGCTTTGACGTATTCATATTTTTTATTTTTTATAGCATCATTTTCAGCTTTCAAAAAATCTTTTCTATTAATAACTTCCATTAAGTTTGCATTTTCCTTTAAAAGATTTTGATTTTCTATCTTTAATTTTTCAACTTCGGCTCTTGTTTGCTTTGAACCAATTGTATCTTCTATAGCTTTAATTATTTCTGAAGTTATTGAATAAGAAGCTTTGTTTACGGGTTTAAATATGGTATTTGTTATATTATTACCAGCCTCTACCAAATCATCAGTAAGGCTTGATGTAAATATCAACAATACTAACAAAATAACCGTTATAAAAAAATGTTTATTGTTTTTTTTCTTTCTTCTATAAGCCATACTTACCTACTTTGATATTTTAAAAATCTATCTGGATTTTCCATAATTAAGCCTGCACCTTTTATAGCATCTAATTCTGGTTTGTCAGATATTTTCGCCTTTAAATTTATTATTTTTTCAATATATTCACGAAGACCTCTAACATTTGCCATACCTCCAGTCATTAAAAATCCATCATTTTTAATATCACTGGATAATTCTGGCGGTGTTTTTTCCATTACTAAATAAATCATCTCTATTAGACTATCAGCAAATTCGCTTATGCAAGGTGCTATTTCTTCACTTGTAACTTTTATTCTTTTAGGTTGAGCATCCTTCACATCTCTACCTTCAACTTCCATTCCTATGTCCTTATCTTTAAGTCTAAGTGATAGCAATTCCTTTTTAATGAGCTCTGCTGTATTTATACCTACTTCGATTTTTTTCTTTTCTCTCAAAAAATTTTGAATATTTTTATCGATGTCATCTCCGCCCATTTTTAAAGTTTTGCTAGCTACAATTCCATTAAGGCTTATTACACAAATCTCACTTGTTCCAGCCCCAAGATTTAAAGTCAAAATACCTCTTGGATCTTCTGGAGTAAGTCCAACTCCAAAACAAGCCGCCAATGACTCATCAACCATTATTACATCCCTACTTCCAGCATGCAAAGAAGCATCTTCGACAGCTCTTTGTTCAATGTCAGTAATACCACTAGGAACGCAAACAACAACCCTTGGTTGAACAACCGAAAACCCAGGATTTATTTTTTGGAAAAAATAATTTAACATTGCCTCAGTTAAATTAAAATCAGATATAACACCCTTTTCAATAGGTCTTTGTACTATAATTTCATCAGGAGTTTTTCCAATCATTTCCTTAGCTTGTTGACCAATAGCTTTTATTTCCTTATTTTGGTGGTCAAGAACTAAAACAGATGGTTCAGAAATTACAACCCCTTCATTTTTCTTAAAAACTTTAATACAGCTAGTACCCAAATCAATTGCTAGGTCTTCTGCCATAATTCTAAAATTCATTTTATTCTCCTATATAATATTTTCTTGTCTAAAACTAAAATATTTATTATTGCCAATAATAATATGATCTAATACTTTTATATCCAAAATTTCTCCTGCTTTAACCAATCTTTGAGTAATCTCTTTATCATTACAAGAAGGATTTGGATTTCCACTTGGGTGGTTATGTACAAAAACCACAGAATTTGCACTCTTTTTTACAGCCGAAATAAAACATTCCCTAGGATTAACAATAGAAGAGTTAAGATCCCCAGTAGAAATTAATTCCTTGCTAATAATCACATTTTTTGTATCTAATAATATAGCATAGAAATGTTCTTTTTTTGTGTCTATAAATTTATTTTTCATTAAATTAAAAACATCCTCACAAGAATTAATACTTGTGATTTCCTTATTAATTATTTTTTCAGTAAGTCTTTTACCAAGCTGGATAGCGGCAATAATTTTACTAGCCTTGGCAAGTTTTATCCCATCAATTCCATTTAATTGCTCAATACTTATAGACAAAAGCTCCTCGCTAGAAAAAGTATTTAAAATTTCTCTAGCAAGTTCAATAGCATTTTTCTTCTTAGAGCCAGTTTCGATAAGAATTGCTAACAATTCCTCATCACTCAAACTTGCATATCCCTCATTTTTCAACTTTTCCCTTGGTCTTTGACTAAGGTCCAAATCTTTGATTTTTTTATTCATTTATAACACCAAGTTTCTTTAAATGCTCAATTATAAAATTAGAACTCAAACCAACAAAAAATCCAGTAAAAATTCCTATAAAAACTAAAACTGGAAAATAATAAAACATCTTTATATTTTGCATGAAAAATATTGCAACAATAATTTGACCTAAATTATGGAAAAAAGCACCAGTTTCACTTACTCCAATGAGTGAAAAATCATCATCTACCTTTTTAAGTGAAAAATACATAGCAGTTGTAGAAAAAATAGCTCCAACAAAAGAATAGAAAAAACTCATTACTGATCCAGTAATCAAAACCAACAAAAAAGATTTCAATATACTTACAGCCAAAGCCTTTTTATAATCATAAATATAAATAGCAACTAATATTATTATATTCGAAAAACCAAGCCTAGCACCAGGAATTGGAACAGGCATTGGAACCATAGATTCAATCAAAGAAATAGCAAGAGATAAAGCAACAAAAAGCGATAAATTAATATATACTTTTAAAGTTTTATTATTCATCCAACCACCTTATCAATTTCTTCCTCATTGCTATCCTCTTTTTCAGAAACAATTTCTAAAATTAATCTATGAGGAAGGCAAACTATAGTTTCTCCAACTTTTTTTATACTAGGCATGTGAGTACAAAGCAAATCTCTACAATTAGCTTCCTTCATACTAACTTGCCCTTTTTTTATCTCAACAATATTAAATTCATCATCGTCAATTTTAATTTTAAATTTTTTATCTTTATTAAGTGGATATTTACCATATTCTTTCCCATTAAGCTCAACTCTCAAATAATTTCCATCTTCTCCCGACTTAATTTTTTGCACAAAAAAAGCCATACTCAAGCTTAATAATAAAAGTAATAAAATAACAAAAATATCTATTTTTTTTAATTTCATATCTACCTCTTATAAGAGTTTATCATTTAAAATAGATTGATGTCAATTTAAAAAATCCAAATAAAAAAAGACCACCGATTTATTTCGATGGTCAAATCATTATCTTATTTTTTATTCAACATCAATACATTTTGCAGGACATTTTTCTGCAGCTTCTTTTAAAAGATTTAGATCTAAATTATCAGATATTGTTTCTTTTGATAAGAAATTATCCATTGTAAATCCTTCTGGATAAGTTCTTGCACAAATTGAACAACCAATACATCCAACTTTACAATTTCCTCTAACATCTTTTCCTTTATCGTGTGAAGAACATTTTACAATTGCTTTTTGTGAATAAGGAACAAGCTCAATAATATTTTTTGGACAAGTTTTAACACAAGCTCCACAAGCTACGCATTTTTCCTTATCTACAACACTTACTCCATCCACCATATGTATAGCATCAAATTCACAAGCTTTAACACATGAGCCGCAACCAAGGCAACCATAATTACAAGCTTTTTTTCCGCCAAATAAAGCAATTTGTGCTCTACAATCTTCAAGACCTGCATATTCGTATAAATCTTTTGCATTTTCGCAAGTTCCATTACATTTTACAACTGCAACTTGTTTGTCCCCAGCTCCAGCTGACTCAACGCCCATAGCACTTGCAACTGCATCAGTTACAGATTGTCCACCAATTACACAAGCAGAAACAGGAGCTTCTCCCTTTGCAATTGCATTTGCACAACCATCACAACCAGGATAACCGCAAGCTCCACAGTTTGCTCCAGGAAGTGCTTCTCTTACTCTTTCAACAATTGGGTCTGTTTCGACCTCAAATTTTTTACTAATAACACCTAATAAGCCAGCTAGTACAAATCCTAATATGGCTAATACAAGTGTTGGAATTAATATATTATTCATCACATTTCTCCTCTATGCTAATCCTGCAAAGCCCATAAAGGCAATTGACATTAGACCTAGAGTAATCAAAGTAATAGGTCCACCCTTGAAAGCTTCTGGCAAGTCGTTATCTTCGATTTTTTCTCTTATAGAAGCAAGTATTACTAAAGCAATTAAGAAACCTACTGCAGCTGCTGCTGCATTTATTGTTGTTTCTAATAAATTATAGCTTTCATTTATATTTTTAATAGCCACACCAAGTACTATACAGTTAGTTGTAATTAATGGTAGATAAACACCAAGAGCCTCATAAAGATTTGGCATTGATTTTTTCATAATCATCTCTACTGTTTGTACTAATGAAGCGATTACTAAAATAAATACAACTGTTTGTAAATATCCAATTTTTAATGGATCTAATATATAATATTGGATAACCCAAGTAATAATTGAAGATAAGGTTACTACGAAAATTACTGCAGCTCCCATTCCTTTTGCAGTTTCAACTTTACTTGTTACACCAAGTGTTGGACAAATTCCTAAAAATTGTCCCAAAACATAATTATTTACAAATATTGATGCAATAATTATTGAAAATAATTCTGACATAATTCCTCCTACTTATTATTTTTCTTCTTGTTTGAAATAGCTGCTGCTACTGCAAACATGATTCCTAGGATAATAAATGAAGATGCTGGTTGAATTAAAAATCCAATTGTATAATCTTCAGGAATTATTCTATTATCTAGTAATGTACCATTTCCAAATAATTCTCTAATAGCTGCAAGAATAGAAATTGCTATTGTATAACCTAAACCTTGACCAATACCATCAACAATTGATGCTATAGGACCTTGTTGTGAAGCAAATCCTTCAGCTCTTGCAAGAATTATACAGTTTACAACTATAAGTGGAATAAAAATTCCTAGTGATTGATCAAGTGCTGGCAAGTATGCTTTTATAATCATTTGAACCATAGTTACGAAACTTGCTATTACAACTATAAATGCTGGAATTCTTACTTCATCTGGAATAAAATTTCTCAAAACAGAAATTACCAAGTTTGAAAGTGTAAGTACAAAAATTACTGCAGCTCCCATTCCAATCGCATTAGAAAGTGAAGATGAAATAGCAAGTACAGAACACATTCCTACCATTTGTACAAATACTGGGTTATTTGAAAATATTCCGTCTTTAAAAACTTTTCCCAAATTTACAGATTTTTTCTTTCTTTTTTCTTTTTCTTTTTGAACATCTATAGGTTTTCCAGTTTGTCTTTCCATATCTTTACCTCCTACTTAAGATCTTTCAATACTTCACGAGCAGTATTTATACCATTAAGGATAGTATTAGTTGAATATGTAGCTCCTGAAATTCCTACAATTTCGTTTTCAGATCCGGCTTCTGATGCACCGACTTTCTTGTCAACGCTTACGCCTTTAACTCCTTCTTTAAACCAATCTTCTTCCATTTGTAGACCAAATCCTGCAGATTCTGAATGTTTTAAAGGGCTGAAACCTGTCAATTTATTTTCACTATCAACTCCAACGATAAATTCGATGTCTCCACCATATCCACCTTTAGAATTTACATCAAACACATATCCTTTGCCTCCATCAGCTTTATAAACTCCTTTTACAGCTTCAGGAAATTTTCCCTTAACTTCTTCAAAGTCTTTTCCTTCTGGAAAGGCAATTTTTAATGATTCATTTAATTTTTCTTGTTCAGCTTTTTTTATAATTGGTTCTGTAACTGAATTTGTAAAGGCCAATACTAAAGCTGATACAGCTGTAATTATTAATAATTTAATTCCTAATTTTAATGCTTTATTCATCTTTTGCCCCTTTACTAGCTACACCAAATACCTTAGGCATTGTCTTACTATCTATAAGAGGAACTAATAAGTTCATTAATAAAATTGAATATGAAACACCTTCTGGGTATCCACCGAAAACTCTTATTAGTGAAGTGATAAGTCCGCAACCAAAAGCAAATATTATTTCTCCTTTTTTTGTTACAGGACTTGTTGTATAGTCTGTTGCCATGAAAAATGCTCCAAGCATTAGACCACCTGATAATAATTGTTCGATTATTCCATCAACAGATTTATTAAATACCATCAATAGGATTGCTGTTGTTAATATGTATACTGCAGGTATTCTTAGTGAAATAACTTTTCTAATTACAAGATATGCTGCTCCAATTAATATAGCTAGAGTTGAAACTTCTCCAATACATCCACCCATATTTCCTATAAACATATCCAATAAAGCTGGTTTTTCTCCCCCTGATAAAACTGTTGCAGCAGATACTGCTGAAACTTTTCCTGGTGCTACATAATTTGACATATTTTTTGACCAAGATGCAAGTAAAAATGCTCTTGCTCCCAAAGCTGGGTTTACAATATTTTGTCCTATTCCACCAAAAAATTGCTTACAAATAACTATAGCAAAAGCTGCTCCTATTACCGTTTGCCAAACTGGCATTGTAACTGGGATATTGTAGGCTAAAAGTAAACCTGTAACTATAGCTGATAAATCATTTATTGATGATTGTCTTTTCATTACTTTGTTAGATATAAATTCTGCAATAACACAACTTGCTACTGATGCAATCATTAAAATAAGTGCCTTCATTCCAAAGAAATATATTCCTGCAAGTCCTGTTGGGATAAGAGCAATTATTACATCTAACATTTCTTTAGTAACAGTTCTCTCGCTTCTCATATGAGGAGAGGATGATACTAATAATTTTTTTGCTTCCATTTATTTCTCCTCTACTTTCCTGCTTGACGAATTTGTCTTTTTCCAAACCTAATAGCTTCAACCAAAGGTCTTTTTGATGGACAAATATATGAACATGATCCACATTCTATACAATCAAGTATGTGAAGATCTTGTGCCTTATCAAATTTTTCTTTTAATGAAAATTTGTGAATTAATAATGGCATAAGTCCAACTGGACAAACATTTACACACTTTGCACATCTTATACAAGGATTTGTAATTGGTGCTTTTGATTCTTCTTTGTTTAAAACTAAGATACAGTTACTAGCTTTTTCTACTGGTTGATTTATATTTGGTTGGGCAATTCCCATCATTGGTCCACCATTTATAACTTTTCCAGCATCTTCTGTAAGTCCGCCAGCTTCTTCTATCATATCTTCAAAACTTGTTGCAATTCTTACTAGGAAATTTGAAGGATTTTTTATTCCATGACCTGTTACTGTCATATATCTTTCTATTAGTGGTTTTCCGTAGTAAACTGCTTCATAAACTGCGTTTGCACTTGAAACGTTTGAAACAATTACTCCAACATCCATTGGAAGACCGCCTGAAGGAACTTCTCTATGTAATACGGCATTAATAATTCTTTTTTCATCTCCTTGTGGATATTTGGTAACCATGGTTGCCACTTCAAGTTTTGATGAATTTTTATTTGCCAGTGCCTTTTTGACCTTTTCGATTGCTTCTGGTTTGTTATCTTCGATTGCAATAATTCCTTTTTTTGCATCTACTGCTTTAACAAGTAATTCCAAAGCATCTACTATTACTTCAGGTTTTGTTTTTAAAATAAAATCATCGCAAGTAACGTAAGGTTCACACTCAGCACCATTTATAATAACAGTATCAATTGGTTTGTTTGGTGAATATTTAATATGTGCTGGGAATGATGCTCCTCCCATACCTACAAGACCATTTTCTTTCATCGCCTCAACTATTTTTTCTTTAGTTAAGTTTGTAACGTCTTTTCTTTCGTAGTTAATCTCTTGGTCATAGCCTTCTGTGTCAATAACAACAGCTTTGCTGTTTTTACCAGATGCTGTTTGGATATCGATTACACTTGAAACTTTACCATTAACTGATGAGTGAATATTACAAGAAAAATTTCCTACAGCTTCGCCGATAAGCTGTCCAATTTTCACTTCATCGTTTTTCTTAACTAAACATTTACTTGGAGCTCCAATGTGTTGAGTAAGTGGAATTGTTACAGTTTTTGGAATTTTTGCAACAATTAAGTCTTTTTTTTCGCTTAATTCCTTATACTCTGGAATTTTTACTCCATTAGCAAATGTTAAATTTTCTAGAGCCATAATCTCTCCTTTCATTTAATCCGTATACTAGCATTATAATTTATTTAAAAATATTATTCAATGATTATAATACATCAAATAATATTTTTTTAACAAATTTCTTATAATTTTTTATAGATAATGATTTTCTATCTTTTAATTCTTCCTTGCTTGGAAGTCCATCATCGTAAAATACTTTCATCAAATCATAATTTGAATTTATTTTTATTACATATTGTCTAGTTTCTTTTGTAGGAATTTTTGTTGGATCTGGGTCATGCTTGTCTATTTTTTTATCTGCAATTAGTTTGTCTATATTTCCTATTCCCCCATTATAAGCTGCAAGAGCTAAGTCGACATTATTATAATATTCATTCAAATATTTGAAATACCCTACTCCAAGATTTAAATTATAATCTACTTCTTTTAATTTATCTGGATAATATTCTTCTCCAATTATTTCTGCACTATGTTTTGCAGATGAATCTAATAATTGCATAAGTCCCATAGCATTTTGACTTGAGTGAGCTTCTGTGTCAAAATCACTTTCTACTTTTATAATTGATGCAATCAAAAGTGGGTCTACATTATATTTTTGTGAATATTTTTCTATTTCTTCTTGGTAGGCAATTTTTTGTCTTGATGTTTGATAGGCTACTATTGAAAAACTAATTATAACAACCATCACAAACGCTAATATTATTATTCCTATTATTTTAAAAATATTTTTTAAAGCTTTCATATATTCTCCAAATTTTTTAAAGCTATTTCTACTTTTTTTTCTAAATTTTCTAAGGATGTGCTATTATCAAAAATCACATCTGATTTTTTTTGCATTTCTAAAAAATCCTGACTGTTAATTTTTTTTAATGCAAAATCTCTTCCTATCTTATCTCTTTGCATTAATCTTTCTATTTGAATTTCTCTATCAGCGGTAACTAGCCATACATAATCACAAGGAAATTTTTCTTTCATTTGAAAATACAAGGGAATTTCTACAAAAATATTTTTCTCATTACTTTCTCTTATCAAATTATTTATATAAGCAATGATATTTTTATGGGTAATTTCATTTATCAATTCTCTTTTTTGTGAATTATTAAAAATTATTTTTGCTAAGATTTTCTTATCTAAATTCTCTCCATCAAAAGCCTCGTCAAAAGCTTTTGATGATAAAATTTCTTTGTAATTTATTTGGTCTTTTTCTAGTAATTTCTTATTTATTTCATCGCTATCTATAACTTTATAGCCATTTTTTCTCAAAATTTCTGATAAAGAAGATTTACCACTTGCAATTGTTCCAGTTATAACAATTTTATTTTGACTCATACATACTTTCTCCGCTATCTATGTCAACCAAAAGTGGAACGTTTAAATTTACGGCATCTTGCATAGATGATTTAAGAATCTCTTTTGCTTTTTCCAAATCTTTTTTACTTGCTTCTATGATTATTTCATCGTGGATTTGCAAAACTATTTTTGCATCTATTTTTGCTTTTTGCAAATTTTGGTATGAATTTATCATGGCAAATTTTATAATGTCTGCAGCTGTTCCTTGTATTGGTGTATTTAAAGCAACCCTTTCTCCAAAACTTCTTACATTGAAATTTTTTGAATTTATTTCTGGAACATATCTTCTTCTGTTAAATATTGTATTTACATATCCATCTTCTTTGGCTTTTTTTACAATATCTTTCATATATTTTTTAATTTCTGGATAGGTGTCAAGGTAATTTTCTATATATTCCTTGGCTCTTTTTCTTGGTATATTTAAATTTTGGCTAAGTCCATAATCGCTTATACCATAGATTATTCCAAAATTTACAGCTTTAGCCTCACTTCTTTGTAATTTTGTAACCTCATCAATTGGTGTAGAAAAAACTTCTGATGCAGTCTTTGTGTGTATATCAATATCTTTCGAAAAAGCCTCTTGCATTTTTTTATCATTTGCAAGATGTGCCAAAACTCTTAATTCAATTTGTGAATAATCTGCATCAATTAATACTTTCTCATCATCAGCTTTGAAAGCCTTTCTGATTTTTCTACCCTCTTCGGTTCTTATTGGAAGATTTTGTAAATTTGGTTCTGTTGAAGAAAGTCTGCCTGTTGCTGTAACATTTTGCTTAAATGTTGACCTGATTCTTCCATCTTCATCAATACATTCTTCCAAACTTTCAAGATAGGTTGATTTTAATTTATACATTTCCCTATATCTTTCAATTTTTTCGATTATAGGGTGTTTTTTTCTTAATTTTTCTAAAACTTGAGCATTTGTTGAATAGCCAGTTTTTGTTTTTTTAATTATAGGAAGTTTCAAATCTTCAAATAAAATTTTTGAAAGTTGCTTTGGTGAATTTATATTAAATTCACTTCCAGCAAGCTCATAAATAATTTTTTCTAAATCTTCAAGTTCAAGAGAAACTTCATCTTTAATCTTTTCAAGCTCATTTTTATCACAAACAAAACCTGTTATTTCCATATCCGCCAAAACTTTGGATAATTTTATTTCACAATCCTTATAAAGATCATACATAGAAAGCTCTTTTAATTTTTGGGTTAAAATATCCAGACTATCTTCAATTGCATTTACAATAGATGCCAAATATTTGCCAAGATTATCAGAATCCAAATCCTCATAAGATTTTTTACTTTTTCCCTTACCAAGCAAATCTTCTTCATTTTCTACTTCATATTTCAAAAATGCTTGGCTAAAAGTTTTTAAATCATAAGATGACCTTGAAGGATCAATTAGATAGTGCATAAGCATAGTATCATCATAAGGCAAGGAAATATTTATCCCAAGCTTATCAAACAAGACAATATCTTCTTTAATATCAAAAGAAACTTTTTTAATATTATCATCCTCAAAATATTTTTTGAATTTTTCTACAAATTTTTCATCGGGATTATAAATATAAGTTTTTGATGAAGATGTTTTTATTGCTATTTTATAGGCATTAGAGTGAATATAATTGTCTCCCTCAAAAATGCTTTTAAAATAAAATACCCCATCTTTTTCAATATCATCTATTATAGAAAAATCATCAGAAAATGAATAAGTAAATTCTATTTCATCTTTTCTTTCTTCGCTAGTATCTTCAAATTTTTCCATAAATTTATTGAAATTATATTTTGAAAATTTTTCTCTCAAAGAATCCAAGTCTGGTTCTTTTATATTTAATTCTGAAATTTTCATCCCAACTGGAGCATTTGTAACAATTGTTCCGATTTTTTTGGACAAAAAGGCAATTTGCTTTGAATTTTCTAGATTTTCCTTGGTTTTTTTGCCCTTAATATCATCCAAATTTTCATATAGGCCTTCCATAGACCCATATTTTTTTATAAATTTAATGGCAGTTTTTTCTCCAATTCCATCAACACCAGGAATATTATCAGACTTATCTCCCATAAGACCTTTAACATCAATTAATTGTTTTGGACTAAGACCATAATCATTTTCAATAGATTTTACAGTGATTTCTTCCATCTGAGAAATTCCTTTTCTTGTAAGAAAAACCACAACCTTATCATTTACAAGTTGAAAATAATCTTTGTCCCCTGTAATAATTACAGTTTCAAGGCCTTCTTCCTTTGCAATTGTAGAAAAAGTTCCAACAATATCATCAGCCTCATAACCATCTATATCCAAATACTTTACATTTAATGAATCAAGAATGTCTTTTAAAATTCCAAATTGATAATTCAATTCGTTTGGCGCCTTATCCCTGTTTGCTTTATAATCTTCAAATTCTTTGTGCCTAAAAGTTTTTGTTTTCTTATCAAAAGCAACCAAAATATAATCTGGCTTATATTCTTCAACAGCCCTAAAATACATGGTCAAAAATCCATAAACACCGTTTGTCATAACACCATCAGCATTTGTAAGATTAGGAAGGGCAAAAAAGGCTCTAAAAATCAAACTAGATCCGTCAATTAGCATTACTTTTTTACTCATATATTTCTCCTTTCTATAAGTATAACACATTTTAATTTTCACAAAAAAATAAGTAGAAAAATTTGCTGATTAAAAATTTGAAAATTAAAATTTTAAAAAATTTTTTTAAAAAGGCATCAAAAAAAGCTATGCAATTTTGCATAGCTTAAATATGAAAAAAATAAAAAAATTAATGGTGCTGGTGGTGGGACTTGAACCCACACGTTCCGGAGAACAACAGAGTTTGAGTCTGTCTCGTCTGCCAATTCCGACACACCAGCATTAACACTACCTGATTATTATAACACCATTAATCGCCTTATGCAAATTTTTTTACATTTTTCTCAAATCATTAAAATCATTTCCCAAAATTTTTAAATTATTAATTAGTTTCATCCCACTTTTAGAAAAACAAAATTTCAAAGCAATTAAACTTGTCAATATTCCTATAAGAATTCCACAAAAAACATCTGATGGAAAATGAACATACAAATATAATCTTGAAAAAGCAATCAGGATTGCCAAAATACTTGCCATTATATTAATTGTTTTTGATTTTGAAAATAATAATATTACTGTAAGCATACAAAAAGAAATTGACGAATGCCCAGATGGAAATGATGGATCTTGAGGTTTTAAAACTAACAATTTAATTCCATCAACAATTTCAAAAGGTCTAATCCTCCCTATAGCAGGTTTTAAAATCAAATTTACAACTAATGCATTAAATAAAAAACAAACAATCATAAGCCTTGCCATTTTTTTATATTCTTTTGTAGTTAAAAAAATCAAAATCAATAATATCCAAAAAATTCCCATATTCCCAAGAGCAGTAATGGTTGTCATTATTTTATCCAAGATGGGACTTTTTATATTTTGAATTAAATTTAATAATGAAATATCTATTTTTGTTATAAAATTCATACTTTCCCCTTTATTTTCACAAATATAATATCACAAAGAAGAAAAATAAAAAAGACTGCGCTAAGCAGTCTCAGACTGTAGACAAAGTAGATGA
>NZ_KV808681.1:0-35845 GCF_001812365.1 Anaerococcus sp. HMSC065G05 | reverse complement strand
TTTAACTGACTATTTTAGTCTACCATCTTTTTTTTCGCTTGTCAAGTTTTTTTATTGGTTTTTTTATCTTTTTTTACTTTTCTTGACTGCTTTTTTTGATGTCGACTTTTTTATTATATCGCGTTTATTTTTCTTGTCAAGACTTTTTTCTCTTGATTTTTTTAACGTGATAAAAAAATATAGCTGTTGGTTAACAGCTATATTAGTATATTATTATTTTTTTCTATTGTCAAATATTTTTTTATTTATTTGCTTAATTTTTTAGATTTCTGCTATTGCTTCGATTTCTAATAATCCATTTTTTGGAAGTTTTCCAACTTCTACACAGCTTCTTGCTGGTTTGTGATCTCCAAAAAATTCTGCATAAGCTTCGTTTACTGCTGCAAAGTCGTTTACGTCATCTAAGAAAATATTTACTTTTACAATTTTTTCTACTGATGAGCCACCTGCTTCTACGATAGCTTTTACATTTTCTAATGATTGTCTTGTTGCTTTTTTAACGTCATCTGAAATTAATTCACCTGTTTCTGGAACTAATGGTAGTTGTCCTGATGAATATACAAATCCGTTTGATACTATTCCTTGTGAATATGCTCCTACTGCACCTGGTGCATTTTTTGTTTCAATTATTTTCATAATTTCCTCCTATTAAGTAAACGTTATTACATTATAAACATACTTTTTTTCTATTTTTATTCAACTGCAATAAAAAAAATCTCAAAATTTAATTTGAGATTAATTTATTTTGTATTGTTCTTTAATTATTTGTAAGTTCCTTGATAATTCGTCGCTAAGGTCGTCATAGCTTTCTAAATTTTCTATATCTTCTTTGGCTTTGTTGATATTATTTAGTGATAAATTTATTTGCAACCTATTGTAGATCATTCTTGGATCTTCTGGGTATTTTTTTAATCCTTGATTTATTATTTCTATTGCATCTATTGGTTTTTCTGTTGCGTATAAGCTTATTGAGTAATCGTTATAAAGCTCTCTAAATTCTCCGCCTTTTTCTAGGGAATTTTCAAAGGCTAGGATGGAATTTTCGTATTGTCCTATATTTTGATAGGCCACTCCTAAATAATAATAAGCGTCTGCTCTTTTTGTTTTTGATAGAAGTCTTGTTAGAATTTGTATTGCTTTGTCGAAGTTTCCTTTTCCTATATAATATAGTCCTTCTTCGATTTCGGCATTGTCAAAAATCATTTTGATTTTATCTCTTATTTCGTTTTGGGCTTCTATGTCTTTTGTTCTTTGTAGAGCATTTTCATAATAGGATCTTGCTTTTATATATTCTCCAAGATTTGCGTATATATTTCCTAATTCATAATATGAAAGTGGAAAGTTCTCGTCTTGGATTATTATATCTTGCAAAATTCTAAGGGATTCTTTGATAAATTCGTCCTTATATTCTGTATCTTCGTAGGCTTTTGGCCACAAAATTCTTGCATAATTATAGGCGTTATATTTATCAAAAGGATTTATTATATAGGCTCCTCTCAATAAAAGCAAGGATTTTTCTGTTTTGTTTTCCAAATTTTTTAGGGCCTTTTGTGTGGCGTAGGCTCCTATATTTTTTATATAATTTTCTATTATTTTTATATAGGAATCTTTGTATTTAAAATCCTTATCTATGGCAAGGTTCATTATTAATCCATCTAAAATAATATCTAAATTTATTTTATTTTCAAATTCCCCATTTATTACATTTTCTGATAAGTCTTGTGTGTAAAGAGCTAGTGGAGTTTTGTTTAATAAATCGTATGATGATTCTTTTTTTAGGTCAATATATCCAAGCTTATCTGTAAAATTCAAAAAATATTGGTCAATTTTTGCCATCTTATCCTCTCATAAATTTTCTTTGTCTGTAGGAATGATTTGATAATGTTTTAAATAAATGTCCTTTAAATAATAAAGATATTGTATTCCAAAGGGCAAGCAATATTACATATATAAATTCATTTGCAAATGCTGATGTGTTTACCACAATCTTATTTATCAAAAATGAATCTATCAAAATAAATATTAGGGCATAAATTCCCCAAACAAAAAAATTGTTTTTTACAAAATTAAACGAGTCTATAAGTATACTAAATCCATAAACGCTATCTATATAGACAAGCTCTATTACAGCTGACGTGAATAATTTAAATACAATTTTAAGCAAATTAGAAATTGCAGGATCAAGTCCGCTCAATAAATTATCAAATATAAGCTCAATTATATAAATTGAAAACATTGCTGCCATTATTAAATAGAAAAAATTCGATATGGAATTTTCTATTGATTTTTTGCCTGTATTATTGTAAAGAACAATTGATCTTAAAGCTTGAGCAACAAAACACAAAATTAATATTTCTATAAAATAATTTATTAATGATGATAGGTATGAAGAGTTTAAAATTGATAAACCCTTCATGCCTTCAAATATCGACCTAACTACCAAAGATATGAAAAGAATATAGGATTTTTTTATTTTTTTTACACTTTCTGAAAATGCGTATTTAGAACATTCTAAAAAATCTATAATTCTTTCATTCATTACATTTGTTCCACTGTTTTTATTCCTAATATTCCTAAACCATTTTTAATTACTATTGATGTAGCTTTAGTTAGGGCAAGTCTTTCTTCTTTTAATTTTTCATCATCTACCAAGATTTGTGTAGAATTGTAAAATTTATTGAATTTTTGAGCAATTTCCATTACTTTTCTTGCAACTACTGATGGTTCAAGTCTATTTTTAGCAAGTATTATTGCGTCTTGGAAACTTTCTAATGCTTTAATCAAACTATATTCTTCATCTGTATTTAATTTTTCAAAATTCATTTGTCCAAATTCTTCTTTTCCAGCTTTTCTTAATACAGATTTTGCTCTTGCGTAAGTGTAGTGTACGTATGGGCCTGTTTCTCCTTCGAAGTTTAATAATTCATCCCAATCAAACACATAATCTTTGATTCTTGAATTGTATAATTCTTGGAATTTAACTGCACCAATACCTACAATTTTTGCTGCCTCATCTAGATTTTCAATTTGGTTATCTCTATCTTTCATTATTGAGTATGTTTTTTCGATTGTTTTATTTAAAACATCTTCTAAGAAAACAACGTGTCCTTTTCTTGTTGAAAGAACTTGGTCTTTTAGTGAAACCATACCAAATTGTACGTGTAAAACTTCTTCGCTTACATCTTCGTGTCCCATTAAGTATAAAATTTTCTTTAATTGTTGGAAATGTAGTTTTTGTTGGCTTCCTACAATATATATATTTTTATCTAGTCCGTAAGTTCTATGTCTATAAAGTGCTGTAGCAACGTCTCTTGTAATATATGCTGATGAACCATTTGATTTAATTAACATTGATGGTGGCAAATTAAATTCGCTTAAGTCTACTATATAAGCTCCATCAGATTCTACTAAAAGATTTTTTTCTTTTAATTCTTCAAGGGCTGCTGGCATCCATTGTGAATGGTAACTTTCTCCGTGATAGTTATCATATTTTATATCAAGCATTCCGTAAACTCTATCAAATTCTCTCAAAGATAAGTCTTTAAACCATTGCCATAATCTCATAGCTTCTTCTTCGCCATCTTCAAGATTTTTAAATTCTTGTCTAGCTTTTTCTTGATATTCTTCGTTATCTTCTGCTTCTTTTGTATATCTTACATATAAATTTAAAAGTTCATTAATAGGGTCTTTGTCAATTGCTTCTTTATCTCCCCAAAGTTTGTAAGCTGCAATCATTACACCAAATTGTGTACCATAATCTCCAATATAGTTTGAAGCTGTTACATTGTATCCAAGATATTCATAAATATTTCTAATAACATCTCCAATTACTGTTGATCTAATATGGCCAATGTGGAAAGGCTTAGCAATATTTACAGATGAGAACTCAACAAGCTCGTTGATTCCCTTACCCATATCACTTTTACCATAGTCATCTTCTTTTTCTATAACTTCATTAATTACATCGTTTGTTACTTTTTGTCTATCTAGATAAAAGTTTACATAAGCATTTTCATTTACAATTTTTTCAACGCCATCAATTTCTAAACTACTTGCAATTTCTTCTGCAATAAGTTTAGGATTTTTTCTCATAGTTTTTGCCAATGTAAAGCAAGGGAAGGCAAAATCTCCCATATTTTCTTGAGGTGGAATTTCAATTAAATCATAAATTTCTTTGTAACCCAACCCTAGTTCTTTTTCTTCTAATTTTTTAGCTATAATTTCTTTAAAATCTTTCATATTCCCTCCAAGTCCTATTTGAATTTTACAATTGTTACTCCGTATCCACCTTCTTTTTCATTTCCAGGTCTATAGGAGTCGATCATCTTATTATTTTTTAAATAATCATTTATACCATTTCTCAAAGCACCAGTTCCCTTGCCGTGGATTATTTTTGCTTGGTCAAGTCCTGAGAGCATAGCATCATCTAGGTATTTGTCAAAATTTCTCAAAGCCTCGTCATATCTTTGACCCCTCAAATCAAGAGTTGGAGAAATGTGCATGGCTTTTTTTGCCTTATAAATTCTGTTAGTATTTTCTTTAGTCTTATTATTTGACTTTATTTTGGTAACATTTTTAATATTGGAATCCATTTTCAAAATACCCATTTGTACTTTTATATTACCCTTTTCGTCGGGATTTTCAATTACTTGAGCCTTTTCATTTAATCCTTCAATTAAAACTACATCTCCAACTTTTAAATTTTGTGGAGCGTTTTTGCTTATTTTTTCTTTAAATACTTCTTCTTGCCTGTCAATTTTTGAATCTTTATATTTATTTCTAATATCATTTAAAGACCTATCAATATCAGAAGTATTTGCATTTTTTGATTTTTTTGCAATTTTTAGCATATCTTGGCTTGCTTTATTTGCTTCTTCCAAAATTTTATTTGCCTTATCTTCTGCCTTTTCAATAATTTCTTTTTCTTGTTTTTTAATATTTTCAGACAAAGCCAAAAGATCATTTCTTGCTTTTTTGATTTTTTTCTTGTAATCTTCTATCTCTTGATTTTTTATTTCCATTTCTTTTTTATTTTGATCAAGCTGTTCAAGAATTGTATTGAAATTTTTATTATCATCTGAAAGAATTGATTTTGCATTTGCTAATATTTTTTTATCTAAGCCAAGTCTTTTTGAAATTTCAAAAGCATTTGATTTTCCTGGAGTTCCTATAATTAATTTGTAGGTTGGCGATAAGCTTTCAACATCAAACTCCACGCTTGCATTCATTACTCCTTCTTTTTCCAAAGCATAATATTTTAACTCAGAATAATGAGTTGTTGCAAAAGTCATTACATTTTTATTTTTCAAAAATTCCAAAATAGAAATTGCAAGGGCAGCTCCTTCTGTTGGATCTGTACCACTTCCAACTTCATCTAATAAAACCAAAGAATTTTCGCTGACATTTTCGGTGATTTTTACAATATTTGTAAGCGATGCCGAAAAAGTTGAAAGGCTCATCTCAATTGATTGGGTATCTCCAATATCCAAAAATATATCATCAAAAACATTTACCAAACTATCCTCATCACAAGGAATGTAAAATCCTGCTTGGGCCATCAAGGAAACAAGGCCTACAGTTTTAAGTGATACAGTTTTTCCTCCTGTATTTGGTCCTGTGATTATTAAAGTTTTGTAGCCATCTCCAATTTTTACATCTATCGGAACAACTTTTCCTTTTAAAAGTGGATGACGGGCATTTTTTAAATTAATTATTTTTTTGTCGGTAAGTTTTGGCATTGTGTATTCGTGTGCCAAAAAATATTTTACCTTTGCTTGTAAAAAATCTATTCTTTGAATTAATTTTTGGTTTTCTAAAATTTCTTGGTCAAAGCCTTCAACAAATCTTGAAAGTCTATCTAAAATTCTTCTAATCTCATCGCTTTCTTCTATTTGTAAATTTGAAAGGTCATTATTTAATTCAACGATAGCATTTGGCTCAATAAAAAGTGTATTTCCTGATTGGGATCTGTCGTGGATTATTCCATTTAAAACTGATTTTTTGTTTGTTTTTACTGGAAGAACATATCTTCCGTCCCTAATTGAAACAACCTTGTCTTGGAGAGATTCGTCAAATTTTGGAGATGAAATATAAAAGGATAATTTATTTTTAATTTCAGCTTCTTTTTTGCCTATTTTTTTTCTAATAGACCTTAAATTTGCTGAGGCATTATCTGCTATTTCATCTTCTGAAATAATTGACCTTTCGATTTCATCTTTTATAAAATCATTTACTGAAATCCTATCAAACAAGTCTTTTATGTAAGGATTTTCAATATTTTCCCCATATTCTTTCAAATAATTGCTAACCCTAAGTAGGTCTAAAACTTTTAAAAGCTCAAAGGGTTCTAGTATTCCTTTTTTTCTTACATAGCCAATAATTTCTTTTAAATCGTAAAGGCCAAAAATATCTATATTTCCATTTTCTACAAGAACCTCTTCCATGGCCTTGGTTTTTTCAAGTTCATCTTTTATTTCTTTTATATTATTTTTAGGTTTTATTTTTGAAATTTCTTTTTTAACAAGTTCACTTCTTGCATAAGTTTGGAGTTTTTCAAGAATTTTTCCAAACTCCAAAACTTCTAAGGTTTTTTCCTGCATTAAATAACACCCCTGTCATATCCAAGATTGTTAATCTTATTTTTTCTTATATTTTTTAAATCTTCATCATCTCTTACAAGATACAATAAAGATACTGATTTTTCAATTTTTTTAAGGTCAATGTTGGCACTTTCATTGGAATAAATTCTAGAAAGTCCATCCCTTCTTTTTATATCAAAAAGATTTCCGTCTTCATCTTTTATTTTTGAATCTGAAAATTTACAAGATTCACAGCCAACAAGCCCACATTTTTTTATGGCAGAAAACGGACAATGGCGCATATTCATAAGCTCAATTGGACCGTATGCCAAAATTTCTGTAGGATAAATTCTTGAATTTTTGTTTATATTTTCAAAAGAATTTTCAACTGAAGATGAAATCATTGAAGAAAAATTACTGTAAAAATCAAAAGCATAGGAATTAAAAACATTTAAGTATCTACCGATCCTAATTTCAAAACCATTTTTTAAAAGTTCATCTTTTAGGACAAAGTCTTTATAATTATTAAAAACTACTCCCTTAAAATTTTTCTCTTTTAAAAAAGAAATAAAATCAAGGTCATATTTTTTATCAGCATCCATAATATAGAAAATATTTAGCCCACCAAACTTTTTGTCGTATTTTCTCAAATAAATATTGTCAAAATCTTTTAATAAAGAAATATCTATGTCATTTGACAAAAGTTCTATATTTTTTTCTCTTTTATAATTTTTCTTATCTTTTAATTTTCTTTTTTCAATTTTAACTGGTTTATTTTTGTAAATTGAAAGTCTTTTTTCATTTAAAATTTCTATTGCTTTTCTTCTCATTGAATTTATATCTTTTTTTCTCAAAAATATATTTGGTGCTATATTTATTTCAACTTCATTAGCCTTATAAATTGTATTTCCAAGTTTTGTAAGATTTTCTGAAATATCTTTTTTCGTTAAAGAAATATTTTTTCCTTCTTCAACCAAATTTTCTCCTTCATAAGAAATTTTTGTATCTTTATATTTGAGGGTAATTTTTGGCTTTTGTCCAATCTTTACTTCAAATTTTATGTCTAAAGGCAAATTTTTGTAATAATTTAGACCTTGGTCTAGATTTTCTTTTAAAATTTTTGAAGAAAGAAGATAAATATTTGAATTCAATTTTGCATCTGGGAAATCTTTTAATTCCAATTCTTGATTTTTTTTCAAATCCTCTGTCAAGGTCAAAGGAAGTTTTTTATTTTTTTCAGTTGTAACTTGAAGAATTGATTCTTTTATCAAATTTGAATTTGATTTGAAAAATCTCTTGCCATTTTTTTCATAAACTTCGCCAATTTCCCTGTGTTTATTTTCATTTTCAAGAGCAAGGTAGGCAGATTTTTGTCCAAATATAAAACCACTTGTGTAAGATCTATTAGATATATCTCTTAGTTGATTATTATCATAAGAATTTTCGTAGATTTTTTCCCCGTAATTTTTTACAGTATTGTAGACATATTCATCAGTTTTCATACGTCCTTCAATTTTTAAGGAATCGACTCCAGCTTTTATTAAATCATCAGTAAAATCTATGGTTGATAAATCTTTCATTGAAAGATAGTAATCTTCTCCCAAAACTTTGCCATCATTTATAAGCTGATATTTTTTTCTACAAATTCCTGCACACCTACCCCTGTTTGCGGATCTTTTTCCAAGATATGATGACATCAAACATTCTCCTGAAAAAGATACACAAAGTGATCCATGAACAAAAACTTCTGTATCAATATCTAGTTTGCAAATTTTTTCTATCTCATCAATTTCAGTTTCCCTTGCAACGACCACTCTGTCAAAACCTAGTTTTTTTGCTGTAAGTGCCCCCTCATAATCTTTTATTGCCATTTGAGTTGAGGCGTGAAATTCTAATTTGTGTTTTGCATTTTCATTTATATCTTTAACCAAAGAATATAGACCAATATCTTGGATCAAAATCGCATCAGCTCCATATTCAAACAGTTTTTCAATATAAAAAATCGCCTTATCAATTTCTTCATCTTTAATCAAGGTATTTATAGTTATAAAAACTTTCTTATCAAATAAATGAACATAATCAATAACTTCTTCTATGTTTTCTAGGGAGAAATTTTTAGCGTAGGCTCTTGCCCCAAAATCATCAAGTGCCAAATAAAAACTGTAAGCCCCTGCAGAAAGTCCAGCATAAAGCATGGACATTTTCCCAACAGGAGCTAATATTTCAACTTCTCTCATTATAAATCTCTTTTCAAATCTTCATTTTCTTTTTGTAAATCTAAATTTTCTTCTTGCAAAGAAATAAGATTTTCTCTAAGTTTTTGAAGATTTTCATCTTTGGATTTATTTATTTTATTTTTTTTGTCAATTTCATCATTTAACCTATTGATTGTAGAATTTAATTCATCAATTTTTTTCATAGATTCCATAAAATCTTTTTTGGATTTTTCAAAATCATCTTTTATAAGTTGATTTTCTTCTTCCAAATCTTCATAGGCTTCTTTTATTTTTGGATAATTTTCGATTGGCTCTTCGGCTTCTTTTCTTAAATTTTTGTGCTTAATCAAAAGTTTATACATTTCATCAGCAATATTTAAAGATGCCAAAACCAATTGGTTTTCACGAGTTAGCTTGTCGTTGTCGATTTCTCTTATTTTTTTGTCGACATAAGCTGCTATTTGTTCAATTTGATTTTCATCTTGATCACTTATCAAAGTGTAGTCCATGCCAGCAATATTAACAACAATTTTATTATCTGCCACTTTAACTCCTAACTACGCAAGTTTATATTTTCCTTACTTAAATCTTCTAAAAATTCTTTTTCAATTTTTTCTACTTCTTCATCTTTTAATGTAGCGTCATTTTTACCGTAGGAAACTTTGTAAGAAATTGATTTTTGTCCCTCATCAATTTGACTTCCAGTATAAATATCAAAAATTTCTATATTTCTTACCAAGCCATTTGCTCTTGAAATAATTATATCTTCAATCATTTGACTTTCTACATTCCTATCACAAGTAAATGAATAATCACGTAAAATTGATGGGAATTTTGAAAGAGCCTTGTATTTTACTTGGTCGATTTTTTTATCTTTAATCATAGAAAGATCAATTTCAAGGGCTAAGGCCGGATTTTTGATTTTAAATTCTTCCATAACTTCATAGGAAATTTGTCCCATAATACCAATTTTTTCTCCATCAAGATAAATATTTGCACATCTTCCTGGGTGGAAAGTTTTGATATTTTCTTCAGTTTCAAATCTAAATCCATAAAAACCAGTTTTCTTCATAGCTTTAATAAAGAAATCTTTCAAATCATAGAAAGAATAATCTCCATAAAGACCCATAGTCAAATATTGTTTTTCTTCTGGAAGGTCAGCTCCATCTTTAATAAAAGCAGTTCCAATTTCATAAAACCTCAAATCATTTTGTTTTTTGGAAATATTTTTATAAAAAGTATCAAGCATATTTGAAAGAAGGGTTGTTCTCATTACAGAATAATCTTCTCCCAAAGGATTAATTATTTTTATATAATCCCTTAATTTTGAATTTTCATCAACCAACAATTTATCATAATCTCTTGGAGAAATAAATGAATAGGTTGTAATTTCTGAGAATTTTTGTCCAAATAAATTATTTTTTAATTCATCTTTCAATAATCTCATAGGAGATTTTTCTCCTCTTTGTAATGATGAATAAAGTGGTTTTGACTCAACTTTTCCCATTCCATAAAGTCTTGCAACTTCTTCGATTAAATCTGCTTCAATTGAAATATCCATTCTGAAATTTGGAATTGTAGCCTCTATCGTGTCTTCATTTATATCTTCAATATCAAATTCCAAAGATTTTAAATAAGAAATTGCCTCATCTTTTGAAAAATCTTTTCCAATTAAAGAATTTAATCTAGCGATTCTAAGTTTTACCTTATTTTCTGGACTTTCTTTTATTCCCTCATCAAAATGATCTTCTAAAACTTCTCCAATTCCAAGATCAGTTATAAGTTTCATAACTCTTTTTGATGCGAATTCTGCATTTTCTACAGAAATTTCTTTTTCAAATCTTGATGATGCCTCAGATCTTAAATTTAAAAATTTAGAAGATTTTCTAATATTATCAGAATCGAAATTTGCTGATTCCAGAAGAATAGTTTTTGTATTTTCTGTAATTTCACTATCCATTGATCCCATAATTCCTGCAAGACCAATTGCTTCTTTTCCATCAGAAATTACCAAAACTTCTTCATTTAATTTTCTTTCTTCTCCATCAAGAGTTTTAATTATTTCTCCATCATTAGCATCTCTTACAATAATTTTTCTATCATGTAGAGTTTCAAGATCGTAAGCGTGAAGAGGTTGACCTGTTTCAAGCATTACAAAATTTGTAATATCTACAACATTATTTACAGGTCTCATTCCAGCAAGCATCAAACAATTTTTAAGCCATTGAGGAGATTCGCCAACTTTTACATTTTTAATAATTCTTCCTGTAAATCTTTTACAATTTTTAGATTTGATTTCAATCCCATTAAAGTAATCTTCTTTTTTATCAGAAACTGTTGGGTATTCTAATGATGGATAAGTAATTTTTTTATCAAAAGATGCAGCAGATTCTCTTGCCATTCCAATAATTGAAAGACAATCAGGTCTATTTGGGGTAATTTCATATTCAACTACTGGAGTATTTGAAAATAAAACTTCAACAGCAGGAGTGCCTGGTTTAAATTCTCCAGATAAAACTATAACTCCATCTTTTGATTTTTTTTCAATAACTGAATCATCGTAACCAATTTCTTTGTATGATGTAAGCATGCCTTGGCTTATAATTCCAAAAAATTCGTGGTCATCAATTTTTTGTCCATTAATTTCTGATCCTGATTTTATTACTATAAGATAATCGCCTTCTTTTGTATTTTTTGCAGAAGTTACAATAGTAATTTCTTCTCCAACATCAATTGTAAGAACAAATAATTTGTCAGCATTTGGATGTTTTTCTTGTTTTAAAACTTTTCCTACAACAAGGCCATCAAGTTTATCAGAAATAAAATTTACACTTTCAACGTGTGAGCCTGTCTCTGATAATCTGTCTGTAATTGTTTTTAAATCTTCGTCTAATTTTATATAATCATTTTGCCAAATTAAAGGTACTAACATAATCCCTCCTAGAATTGCTCAATAAATCTTTTGTCATTATCAAATAGTAATCTAATATCATCTAGTCCGTACTTAACCATGGCAATTCTATCAACTCCAAGACCAAAGGCAAAACCAGTATATTTTTCACTATCTATTCCACAATTTTCTAATACATTTGGATGAACCATTCCTCCACCCAAAAGTTCCATTGACCAACCTGTATTTGAACAAGCAGGACATCCCTTGCCACCACAAATCGGACAAGTTACATCAACTTCTAAAGATGGTTCTGTAAATGGGAAATGATGAGGACGATAACGCATTTTCATTTCATCGCCAAACATTTCCTTTATAAAAGTTTCGAGAGTCGCTTTTAAATTTGCAAGTGATACATTCTCATCAACAACTAAGCATTCCAATTGATGAAACATTGGAGAGTGAGTTGCATCTACTTCATCATTTCTAAAAACTCTTCCAGCTGAAACCATTTTTATTGGAAGCTTTCCTTCATTCATCACACGAATTTGCATACTTGATGTGTGAGGACGAAGAAGAGTATTTTCATTTATATAAAAAGTGTCAGAAAGTGATCTTGATGGGTGATTTTTTGGAGAATTTAAATCATCAAAAACATTTTTTATTGTATCAATTTCTGGTCCTTCGACAACGTCAAATCCCATATTTTGGAAAATTTCTTCAAGCTCTGCCATAGTTTGATTTATAACTGAAAAATGTCCGCTAGAATAAAGGTCGAAATTTGCAGTTACATCAATTTTTTCTTCTTTTATTTTTTTATCAAGAAGAATTTTTTTAATTTCTTCTTTTCTTTTTTCTAATTTTTCTTCAACTTCTTTTGATATTTCATTTATCAACTTGCCAGCCATCGGCTTTTCTTCATTAGATAATTTTGAAATATTTTTCTTTAGTGAAGTTATTTCTCCTTTTTTTCCTAAATATTTAACTCTTAATTCTTCCAGATTTTTTAAACCATCTGTACTTTCAATAGCCTTTTTTGCATCTTTGACTAAGGCTTGTAATTGTTCTTTCATTTTTTCTCCTTTAATTTTTGGTACAAAAAAACTGCCCTGTAAAAGGACAGAATAATCTGCGGTACCACCTAATTTGATTGTAATAATCCACTCAATAATTATAACGCATTACCGTCTCAACTACTTAATTCGTATCAAAGCTAGGCGGGGAATTACTATACCGTTACAAGGTGGCCTCTCATCATCTACCACTTGCTTTGCTTGGATAGTATAGCTTTTATCCGCTTTGGCTAAAATTATTCATCAATATTGATGCAGCAATTGCCGCATTTAATGATTCGATTTTTCCATCCATTTTTATGGACACAAAATCATTTGATAAATCTTTTAAAGATTTACTAATTCCATTAGCCTCGTTTCCTATTGCTAATATTATTTTATCACAAGATTTGTAATAATCTACTGATTTTCCATTCATATCTGCCAAAACCAGTTTGTAATTTTTATCTAACAATTTTTTTAAATCATTTATTTCAAATTCGATAAAATTTAACCTAAATAGAGAACCCATACTTGCTCTAATTGTTTTTTCATTGTATATATCTACACAAGAATTTAATAAAATTATATCCTTAAAAGAAAATGCCTCGGCACTTCTTATAATAGTGCCAAGATTTCCTGGATCTTGAATATGGTCTAAAAGTAAAATTTTATCAGAAGAAATTTCTTTTTGATTTTTTATTTTCAAACAAGCTGAAACACCTTCAGGATTTTCAAGTAAAGATAGCTTATCAAATAATTTATTTGAAAAAACTATCTTTTTAAAATTAGTTTCATAATCTTTCATATCTTCATTTACAAAAACAAACTCACATTCAAAATCTTTTGGAATTTGTTCTACAATTTTTATTGATTCAACTATGAAAGAATTAAACTTTTTCCTGTATTTCTTCTTTTTTAGTTTATTTAAATACTTATATTTTTCGTTAGATTCTGATTTTATTATCATTAAGCTGCTTGGTTAGCTAATTCTACTAATTTTGTGAATTCTTCTGGATTTGATACAGCAATTTCTGCAAGCATTTTTCTGTTAATATCTATATTTGCTTTTTTAAGATTTCCCATTAATTTAGAATAGCTTGTTCCATTTGCTCTTGCTGCTGCATTTATTCTTGCAATCCATAATTTTCTAAAATCTCTTTTTCTTCTTTTTCTTCCAATGAATGCATATTGTAAAGATTTCATTACTGCTTGGTTTGCAGTTTTGAAAAGTAATGATTTTGAACCGTAATAACCTTTAGCTTGTTTAAGAACTTTTTTATGTCTTTTTTTAGCGTTTAATGCTCTTTTTACTCTTGCCATTGTTTCCTCCTATTAGATATTTAATAATCTTTTGATATTTTTTGTATCGCCTTTAGATGCCATTGTAGATTTTCTTAATCTTCTTTTTCTTGCTGGTGTTTTTTTAGCTGTAAGGTGTCCCTTATAAGCTTTGTGTCTTTTTATTTTTCCACTGCCTGTAACTTTAAATCTTTTTGCAGCTGCTCTTTTTGTTTTGATTTTGTTCTTAGCCATATTTGCCTCCTATTTTTCTTCTGTCTTTGGTGAAATGAATAGTACAAGTGATCTTCCTTCCATTGCTGGTTTCTTATCAACTTGTGCACAATCTCCAACAAATTCCATAAATTTATCTAATACATCATAGCCTAAGTTTTTATGACCCAATTCTCTACCTTTAAATCTTAATGAGACTTTTACCTTGTCTCCGTTGTTAAGAAATTTCTTTGTTTGATTAGCCTTGGTTGCTAGGTCATGATCTTCGATATTTAAGCTAAATCTTGTTTCTTTTGTTTGAGTTGTTTTTTGTTTTTTCTTATTTTCTTTAGCTTTTTTCTCTTGGTCGTATTTAAACTTCCCATAATCCATAATTCTTGCAACTGGTGGCTTAGCATTTGGTGACATTAATACTAGATCCAATTGTTTATCATAAGCCATATCCAAAGCTTCATCTTTTGATACAACTCCAATTTGTGATCCGTCTTCGTCTATAAGTCTAAGCTTATTGTCTCTAATTTCGTCATTAATTTTTAAATCTTTTATAATGTTACCTCCAAAATATTCAAATAAAAAAATGGGTACTCAAAGTACCCATATAAAATACAAAATATAATTAGAAAATTATTCTAACAAGAGATTGTAACCTGAAAACAAATTGTCGGCAGGTGAGTTGTGGGTACTTCTTTAACTCTCTTTTGTTATGATACAAGAATTTGTATTTTTTGTCAAATATTTTTATTTGAAAATTTAATTTTAAAAATCAAAAATTTTTAAATGAAAATTTAAAATTATTAAGCTCTTTCATTTAAAATTCGTGCCATTTCAACTCCTGATGCTGAAGCTTGTGATAGGGAATGTGTTACTCCTGATCCATCGCCTAGACAAAATAGATTTTTTTGGCTTGTTTCAAATTCTTCATTAACTTCTACAACTGAATTATAAAATTTAACTTCTATTCCATATAAAAGTGTATCGTCGTTTGCCATTCCCGGAGCAATTTTATCAAGAGCATAAATCATTTCTATTATGTCATCTAATTGTCTTTTTGGCATAACTAATGACAAATCTCCAGCTGTTGCATTTAATGTTGGTCTTAGGAAGGATTTTTTCATTCTTCTTTCTGATGATCTTCTTCCCTTTACAAGATCTCCAAATCTTTGCATCAATACTCCGCCACCTAGCATATTTGAAACTCTTGCTATTGATTCGCCATATTCATTTGAATCTTTAAATGGTTCTGTAAATTTATTTGTAACTAAAAGGGCAAAATTTGTATTTTCTGTTCTAAGCTCTGGGTTTGCATAAGAGTGACCGTTCACAGTCATAATTCCATTTGTATTTTCTGTTACAACTTCTCCATATGGATTCATACAAAATGTTCTTACAAGATCGTTATATTGTTTTGTTTGGTAAACAATTTTTGCTTCATAAACTTTATCTGTTATGTGTTTGAAAATTTCTGCTGGAACTTCTACACGAACTCCAATATCAACCCTATTTTTTTTCATTTCTACATCAAATTCTTGGCAAGTATCTGAAATCCATTTTGAACCAGATCTTCCTGCAGCAAGAACTAAATATTTACATTTTATTATTTCATTCTTGTCAGTTTTTACAAAATAATATCCGTCTTCAAAATCTACATTTATAACTTTTGTCATAAATTCAAAATCTACAGTATCTTTTACATAATCGTATATTTTTTGTAAAATTTCTCTGTTTCTTTCTGTACCAAAATGACGAACTTTTGCTGTTAATAAATGCAAATCATTTTTTAGACATTCACTTTTTAATCCTGTATTTTCTGTTGAATAAAGTGTAGCATCTCCCTTATCAAAATCCATAAGAACAGAATCTACATACTCCATCAATTTAAGAGCCTTATCTTCTCCAATATAATTATGTAAATCTCCACCAAAATTGGTTGTTATATTATATTTTCCGTCTGATAAAGTTCCTGCTCCTCCAAATCCATACATTATATTACAAGGATTGCATCCTATACAAGAATTAACTTTTCCTTCTGATATAGGACATTTTCTAGCTTTTACTTTTCTTCCTGCATCTATTACACAAACTTTTTTATCTGAATTTAATTTAGTAAATTCGTAGGCCATAAAAGATCCGCTAGCGCCGCTGCCTACTACAACAACATCATATTCTTTCATAATATTCCTTTCTTGTTTCGCATACATAGTTATTATAGCATTTAAAAATAAAAAACAAAATGATTTTATTTTTAAATTTTTAAACTTATATACTTTTGCAAGCAAATTTAATATAATGATATTAATTAAAGTAGAAAGGTAGGTGGATTTTTTGAAAGAAAATAAAAAAAATTTAATTTTTGCAACGATTATTTTTATTTTATCTATAATAATAGCAATTATTTTTTATGATAGGCTTCCAGTAAGAATTCCAATTCATTATGATTTGTATGCAGATTCTAATTTTTATACAAATAAAACTAATGCTTTGTTGTTTGTGATTACTTTTATGATTTTGCTTTATATAGCATTTTTTCTTATCATTAGCCTTGATCCAAAATCTGACAAACACGACAAAAATTATAAGCACATTTTTTTATTATTTATACCAATTTTAAATTTTCTTATCGTAAGTTTGACTGTTTGGAAAACTTTTAATGATAATATTGATGTTGGCAGAATTTTACTTGGACTTTTTTCTTTGCTTGTAGCAATTAGCGGAATTTTTATGCCAAAAATAAAAAGAAATTATACCATGGGATTTAGGACATCTTGGGCTATGGAAGATGATTTGGTGTGGAAAAAAACTCAAAAGTTTGCAGGGATTTTATTTTTCTTTAGCGGAATTATTTCACTTACATCCTTGTCATTTTCTTTAAATATTTGCTTTTATATTTTTATAGCCAGTCTAATAATTTCAACTTTATTTTCCTTTATTTATTCTTATTATATTTATAGGAAAATAAAAAAATAATTTGTAATTTTAAAATGAGATTTTTTGTAAGAACTTATTAAATGATTTTGATGAATGTTCTTACAAAGAATCTTTTTTTCTTGTTTTAGATGGGGATTTGATATATAATTAATAAAAATTATTAATAAAAATAGAAAAGAGTAAAGAAAGAGAGATAAAATGAGCAAAGAATTTTCGATTACAGGCAACAAAGCTATATTAAATTTATCCGAACAATTTTTTAATGATGTAAATGAACTTTTAAATAGTGAATCCTTTCTTGATTTGACAAAATGTTTTATAAATTATCACAAAAAGGATTCGACAAGAGTATATGCTTATATTGAACAGTTTTTTATAAATTCATCTGTTGATTCTCTTGCAAGAGAGCTAACTGATATTTTAAAACTTTTGACAGTGATGAATATTGATGAAGTTTCATCAAAAATTAATAAATATCATAATTTAAATAAGGAAAAAGATGGCTTACTAAAAATCGTTGAGGAATTTTATAATTATTGGAGAAATCTTGAAAGATATTCAATAATACAACAAAATGAAAATTCCAGAGGAGTTGGAGTTGTAAATTTTGTTGAAATAAATGAAAAATTAAAAAATATGATTCTTCAAGCCTACAGGCGAATTGAAATGTCAATTCTTGGAGAATGGCCAAAGGTTTATAGGCAAGTCCCAGCAGCTGCCGATGCGTCTATTATGATTAGGCAATTTAATAAAAATTATCCAGAAATTTATAAAGATTTAAATAAAATTCCTTTTATAACTCAAGTTATGATTGAAACTCCTTATATAACTTATACAAAATCAAACAAGAGAGATGGGTTTTTTGAAGAAGTTTATGAAAATCCAATTTTAAATACAAATATAAATTATCCACACTTTTTCTGTTATCCAGCAAAAGTTGGCGATAATTTGATTTTTATATATTTTCATAGAGATTTATTAACACATGGGGTTTCTGCATCAAACCTTTTTGAATTAGCTGATGTTAAAGAAATCGAAGAAAAAACACCAGATGCAATTTATATTTATGGACCAAAAGATGAAGGCGAAAGAAAAAATTCTTTTTACTATGATAAGGAAAATAAATTATATGTAGGCTACATTGCTTACTCTGATAAAATTGATTATTTTGGTTATTTGAAAAAAATGGTCCTTACTTTAAACAACGTAATAAATATTAAAAAAGAATATTTGCCAATTCATGGTGCAGGACTTTCTGTAGTTTTGCAAAATAATAAAACTGTAAATATTGTTATTCTTGGAGATAGCGGAGCAGGAAAAAGCGAATCAATAGAAGCTTTCAGATCACTTGCCAAAGATTATATAAAAGAAATGACAATAGTCTTTGACGATATGGGTTCATTTAGAATTAAAAATAATAAAGTTTATGCTTATGGAACAGAAATTGGAGCCTTTGTAAGACTTGATGACCTTGATGCAGGTTACGCCTTTAAACAAATCGACAGGTCAATTTTTATGAATCCTGACAAAGTAAATTCAAGATTAATAATGCCAGTTGCATCTTTTGATGAAATAAATTTAGGATATGAAGTTGATTTTTTCCTATACGCTGACAATTATTCAGCAGTTCTTGACGGATGTGATTCAATAGAAATTTTTGATAAAAAAGAAGAAGCCCTAAGAGTTTTCAAAAGAGGTGCAAGACTTGCCAAAGGAACAACAACCGAAACAGGACTTGTTCAAACATATTTTGCAAATCCATTTGGTCCAGTTCAAAAAAGAGAAGAATGTGACAAATTACTAGATAAATATTTTGATAACTTATTTGAAAATAAAGTAAAAGTAGGAACAATAAAAACCCAACTAGGACTTAACAACATGCAATTTGAAGGTCCAAGATCGGCAGCTATTGAGCTTTTTGAATTAATTAAAAATATGTAAAAAAATAGACCCCGCGGTCTATTTTTTTGCATAAATTATTTTATTTTTCTAAGCTTTTTAATTATTTATCTCATCCATTGTATCTTTTATAAGTTTTGGAGAAATTTTGCATTTTTCTTCGCTTACTGCACATACTGCAAATCTTAATCCTTCTTTGTTTGCAACTATATACATATCTTTTTCTTTTAATTTTTCTGCGATTTTTTTAGAATTTTTGCAAGGAATTGATATGAAAAATCCTCCAAAATATGGAAGGGTAACAAGTCCTACTTTTTTTGAATTTTCTGTGAAGGCTTTGGCTCTTTTTTCAAGCATTATTCTGTAAAATTCTAGTTCTTTTTCGTAAGATTTTTTCTTTTTCTCATCTTTTTCTAAATCTACCAATATATTCATTCCTGCATGAGTTATATTTGACCAAATCGCCCTGTTTGAGTGTTTCATTGAATCAAAAACTTGATTTGCAATTTCTTCATTTGACGAAACAATTATACAAGCTCCTGACCTTAGTCCATAAGCTGTGTAGGATTTACTCATTGAATAAGCAATTGTTGTGATAATATTTTCTGGCAATTCTCCAAATTTTTGAAAAAATTTCTTTTGCCTTCCATCTCCTGCAAATTCAATGTAGGCAACATCTAGTAAAATCGTAATATATTTTCCATAAGTTGCTCTATCTTTTATAATTTCTAAAATTTTATCCCACATAGAATCTTCAATTGTAAATCCTGTTGGATTATTTGCAGGCGAATTAAAAACGCACACTACCCTATCTTTTTTTTCCAAAGAAAAATCCAAGGCTTTTGTAAATTCTTTTAAATTAAATTCAAAATTTTCATCCAAAAATTCATAAGTCAAAAATTCTCTATTGTATTCTTCGCACATTGTGGCGTAAGCTGGCCAATACCAATTTGGGCAAATTACATAATCTCCCACACCTGATAAAGTCCAAATCGTATGTCTTACTGCTCCACTTCCCCCAGCTGTTGCAACTGATTTTATAAATCCATTTGGTTTGTAAGCTCCAAAACATTTTTCAATTACTAGATCCAAAAATTCTTTGTCGCCTTCTATCGCTCCATAGCTTGCTATATCTTTTTTGTCCATATTTTTTAAAGTATCATAAACGCTATCAAATGCAATAATATTTCCATCATCATCGATTAAAGTTCCCAAAGTGGAATTTATAATTTTATCTTTTCCTTTTTTTGCTATTGCTTTTTTACACTCTCCGCTAATTTTAAAAATTGCATCTTCAAGTCTAGGCCATTTCGCATGGTCTGCTATAATATTTTTCCCCATAATTTATCTCCATTTTTCATTATTATTGAAAATATTGTATCACTAATTAATTCATTTTAAAAGTAAATAAAAATTATTGCCTAAATTATTATAAATTAGTAAAATATTTGTAAGGGGGATATTATGGATGAGAAAATAAAAAAAGATAAACTCAATAAGATTTCTAAATTATCTTATGAGGTTACTCAAAAATCTTACACAGAAAAACCTTTTTCTAGTATCTACAATGATTTTTATAAGGATGGAATTTATGTAGATATAATTAGCGGAGAGGTTTTATTTTCATCTTTAGATAAGTTTGATTCAGGTTGTGGCTGGCCTTCTTTTACAAAGCCACTAGAAAATAATATAAAAGAAAATGAGGACTTATCTCATGGAATGATAAGAACAGAAGTAAAATCCAAAAATGCAAATTCACATCTGGGCCACGTTTTTCCTGACGGACCAAAAGAAAAAGGCGGACTAAGATATTGCATAAACGGCGCAAGCCTTAGATTTATTCCAAAAAAGAAATTAAAAGAAGAAGGATATGAAGAATATCTAATTTTGTTTGAAAATTAAAAATATATTTTCAAACAAAAATTTTTATATATTTTGATAGACAAAAAATAAATGAGCCTCAAATTTTATTTTGAAAATTTTTGGCTCACTTTTTATAATTTTTTAATCATTTATAGCTTCTGGCATCTCGCCTAATTTTGCATTTTTGCCGTATTTATTTATTGCATAAATAAAGGCATCTAAATTTTCTATTGGCGTTTTTACAGGAGAACCGCAACCAGTTGCTGCTATATATCCACATTTTGAGTCAGCTGCTTTTTTTATGCAAGTTTTTACTGATTCTATTACATCATCAATTGATCCATAGCGCATTACTTCTACTGGAGGAATATTTCCTACAACAATTAATTTATCTTCAATTTCTTTTTTACATTCTTCTAAGTCTTCACAATTATCAACTGAGAAAAAATCTATATCCAAGTCCTTAAAATATTTCCATTGTTTTTTTGTGTGACCGCAAATATGTAAGTTTGCCTTAATTCCATTTAATTCGTAATAAGCGCTCAATTGTTTTTTCAAATATGGCATAGAAAATTCTTCAACTTGTTTTGGGCTTAAAATATCATCGCAACCAACTGGATCTACAACCATGACACTTGTTGGTCCAAATTCTTTTTTGAAAGCTTTCGCCCATTTCATATTTGCTTCAAAACAAAAATCTAATAATTCTTTTACTCCTTGGGGATTTTTTCTCAAATCTCTCAAAAGTTTTTCGATTGGTCTAATGGCGGCGGCCGTTGTTATTGGCCCTGGAATTTCTGTTTCTATTGCCATATTTGGAAATCTTTCTTTTTGAATTCTTGCTCTTTCTAATTTCGGAGCTAAAATTTTATTTGTAAAAGGATCTGGCAAATCAATTAAATTCATATCAAGCTTATCATCCATTACAAATTCTTCAATGTAATCAATGTCATCTTCTGGAAAAATTAATTTTGAACCGACAGCATGGCCCATAGTCCTAAGACTTAATTCTTCTGTTAGACCTACAATTTTATACTTATCGTATTTGTATTGGACAATATCTGATAATTTATCCACATCTTCCATATCGCTGATTGTATAATTTAGATGATTTGCAATAATTCTATTTGTACTCATAATTGCAAATGGAATATGGTCAACTCTTTCGCCGCTTAAATATTTGGATATTCTTTCTGAAGAAGTAATTTCTGGTTTATAATTTTTCATCTCTTCTTTAAGTTCTTCTTTGTTCATAAATCCTCCCATTAATCTTCCCACACAGCTTGTGGAATTTCTCCTAATTTTGCATCTTTTCCATATTTTTGTACTGCATAGACAAAAGCATCCAAATTTTCTTTTGGAGTTTTTGCAGGAGTTGCACACCCTGTTGCACAAATAAATCCCATTTTATTATCTGCACCTTTTTTTATACAAGATTTTACAGAATTTATTACATCATCCACGCTACCATTTCTCATTACATCAACTGGCGGAACATTTCCCATTAAGGATAATTTATCTTGAATTATTTCTTTACATTCACTAAGGTCATGACAATTGTCAAGACTAAATGATCCAATTTGTAAATTTGTAAGATTTTCCCATTGCCTTTTTGTGTGACCACAAATATGAAGATTTGCCTTTATATTATTAACTTTATAAATCCTGTCAGTCAATTCTTTTAAATATGGAAAGGAAAATTCTTTTACTTGTTTTGGGCTTAAAATATCATCGCATGAAACTGGATCTGCAATCATCACTCCCACATCTCCAAATTCTTTATTAAAAACTTCAATCCATTTCATATTTGCTTCCAAAACAAAATCCAACAATTCTTTTACTCCTTGGGGATTTTTTCTCAAATCTCTCAAAAGTTTTTCAATGGGCATAAGGGCTGAAAGAACGGTCATTGGTCCTGCTACAAAAGTAGAAATTTTATGGTCTGGGAAATTTTCTTTGAGCCTTCTTGCATTATCAATTTTTCTTTTTAAAAATTTATTTTTGCAGGGATCTGGCATTTCTAATAAATCCATATCAATTTCATCTTCTAACAAATATTTTTCGACATGGTCTATATCATTTTCTGGAAAAATTCCACTTGAACCAAGGGCATAGCCCATTGCCCTAAGATTTAAACCTTTAGAAATTCCATAAACTTTATATTCTTGGCATCTTTTTTTAATAATTTCTATTAAATTTTCAATTTGGTCTGTTTCTTTTAATGTATATCCCAAATTCATTCCATAAGCCATATCAAGACTCATTAAATTAAATGGCAAGTGGTCAACTCGCTCTCCTTTAAAATAAGCTTTTAATCTTTCGTCTGATGTCATTTCTGGTTTATAATGTGAAATTTCTTTTTGAAGTTTTATTTTATCCATCATCTCTCCTTAATTTTTAAAATGCTTTTCTCCCGTAATATATTTTTCAAGCCTAAAGATAAGAAAAATATATATTACAATATTTCCAACCATGTGATTAATATCAAAAGGAATTGATCCAGCATAAAGTCCAAAAAAAGTAAAAATATTTCCACTCATAAATAAGACTTGCATTACAGTAATAAAAAATCCATAAATAAATCCAGAAATCCCTAGAGCAATTGCCTTATTTATTTTTGTTTTTTTAATTTTTATTTTGTTAAATATCATATAATTTGAAATTCCCAAAATCCCAAAATCCAAAACTTGAAATATAACCCAATAACCAAAACCAAGAAAAAAACTTGTTATAATCATAGTAGTCGCATTTACAACCAAAGATTCGTCAAGCTTTCCATTTATTGCAAGAATTAAAATTATATCTGATAATATTTGGACATTTGGAATTAATTTCAAATATATCCTTGTGATTACGCAAATTGCACAAATACCTGCAAGCCTTGTAAGTTTTTTTGTATCCATCTACATTTGTTCGAATCTAAATTCTATTTGGTCATTTTCTTTTGGAAGGTAATCGCCAATTCCAACTTCAGCCATTTCTCCATTTACATAATACATCCAATATTGATTTTTTTCTTTATCTTGTTTTATTCCTTCAAGTTCTGTCATCATTCCGTCTTCAAATTTTGCCTTGTGATTTTCTTCAAGATATTTTTGAAGACCATCCTTATTAATTTTTCCATCTTCTTTTAAAATTTCTTTGTCATTTACTGTATCTTTAATTAAAATACTTACGCTTGTGATCTCTTTTTTTTCGTTAGACTCAATACTTACAATATTTGATGGGTTTGAGTTATTAGAATTTTTTTCTTCATTTTTGTTCCCACATGAAGTAAGAGTTAAAGTTGTTAATGTAAGAACGGTTAATAATTTTTTGTAATTTTTCATTTTTTTCTCCTTAAAATTGCATTGCTTTCGCAAATTTTCTTTCATAATTTTTACTTGTTGCAAGGTCCAAATAAGTTATATTTTGGGATAATTCTTCCATTTCTTTAATTATATTTTCATTCATCAATGCCATATAGGCTCCGATTAGGGAAGAATTTCCAACATATCTTATCTTTTTTTCTATATTTTTTGGCAAGATTCCAACTCCTGTCAAATCTTCTTTTTTAAGATGACTTCCAAAGCCACCAGCAATTATTACAGAATTTAAATCTTCAATTTTTATATTTTCTTTTTCAAGAAGAATCAAAAACCCTGATAAAATCGCTCCTTTTGCAAGCTGAACTTGCCTAATGTCTTTTTGGCTGATATAAATATTTTCCTTTGAATCTAAAATTATAATTCTTTTTTTATTTTCATCTTCTCTTATAAATTTTTTCCTATAATCATCTTTTTCTAATTTTTCTGGATCTAAAATCCTTCCTCTTTTATTTACAAAATCTTTCTCAATGATTTGAGCTACTGAACTTAAAAGCCCACTTCCACAAATTCCTCTGGGATTTTTATTGTCTATTGTAGAAAAATTTATTTTTTTATTTTGAATTTTTAGCGAATCAATTGCCCCGCTTTCTGCTCGCATGCCACAAGAAATATTCATCCCCTCAAGGGCGGGACCTGCCGCAGTTGACGTAGCATAAAGTTTATCCTTTGTTTTTAAAACTATTTCTCCATTTGTTCCAATGTCGATAAAAAGTGTATTTTTTTTATTTTTTAAATCTGTCAAATATAGGCCTGCAACAATATCACTTCCCACAAAAGCAGAAACATTTGGGAGGGTATAAATTTTCGCTGAAATATTGATGCCTAGATCTTTAGAATCTATTTTTAAAGAATTTAAAAATTTTGCCTTATAAGGAAATTTTCCCAAAGATTTTGCATCTTCGCCTACTAGCATATGAAGCATGGTAGTATTTGCTCCAATTACAAGTTTTTTAATTTTGCTTCTTTCAATTTCGTTTTTTCTTACAAGCTCATCAATCAAATTATTTATTCTTTTTATTATTTCTTCTTGGAGTAAATTTTTACCATTTTCATTTTCATATTCAAAGCTAATTCTTGTCATAACGTCAAGGCCATATTTGACCTGAGAATTTATGGAAGAGATTTTATCTATTATTTTTCCATTTGATAAATCAACCAAGTACATAGCAAGACTTGTCGTTCCAATATCAAGACAAAGGCCATAGCCTTTATCAAATTTCATTTTAAAATCAGGAATTTCTCCATAATCTAAAATTTTAAAAGCTAAATTATCACCTAGAGTTTTAATTTTAAGGTCAGTTTTAGGAAAAGTTAAGCAAGCTAGTCGAATTTCTGAATTTATCTCATCATCGCTTAACAAATATTTTTCTAAAGATGTGATTGGATTAAGACTTCCCTTTAAAATTTTAATTTTACATTTTCCACAAGTCCCCTTGCCGTTACAAAAATTATCGATTTTTATATTATTTGCAAGTAGACTTTCTAGGATATTTTTTCCTTTTGAATCAATAATTTTATTCAAATTTTCAATTTCAATTTTCATGATTTTTAATTAAACTTTTTGCAACCTTTACTGCCTCATTTGCATTTTCACTGTAGGCATCAGCTCCAATATCTTTGGCAAAACTTTCAGAAACTGGGCCTCCACCAACCATTACAATAAATTGGTCGCGAATATTTCTTTCATTTAAAATATCAATTACTTTTTTCATATTTGCCATGGTAGTTGTCATAAGAGTTGACATCATAATAAATTGAGCCTTGTTTTTAATTGCCTCATCGACAAATTTTTCTGCTGGAACGTCTTTACCCAAATCAATCATATTAAAACCGTTGACTTCAAGCATCAATTTCACAAGGTTTTTCCCAATATCATGAGTATCGCCTTCAACAACTCCAATTACAGCTGTGGCAAGATTATTTTCCCCATAGCTTTCAATATTTTCTTTCAAAACATCAATGCCGTTATACATTGCATCTGAACAAATTAATAAGTCTGAAATAAAATATTCTTCCTCTTCAAAAAGTCTTCCAACCTCATTCATGCCCTTAATTAATCCATTAAAAATTGCATCTTCTGGATCATAACCTTCATTTAAATACTCACGGCACAAATCTCCTATTTCCTCATCTTCCATTTCAACAACCATCTTTGCCATTTTTTCTAAATATTCTTCTTTACTTGCCACTTATTCCTCCTTCAAAATTATTTTATTTACACTTTTAAATTTTTTATCTGCCAAATTCAAGCACCTATCTCCCAAAAAACATTTATTTTTATATAAAATATCTATATATTTTTTAGGACTTTCATATTCAATAGGAAAAAAATCTGCTTTAGCTAAATCGACAAGCATAAGGCTTGATTTTGGACAAAGATGAAAGGTAAAGGGATTTTCTTTTTGCAAAATTCTTATTTCTTTTAAAAATTTAAGCAAAAAATCATCCACATAATTTCCTACTTCTCTTGGACCAAATAATTTTATATCCAAAATACTTTCAGCAAAACTAAAAATTGTAATTCCCATCTCTTGCATCTTCTTGATATATTCAAGATAAATTTCAATAAATTCATCATAGAGAAAATTTAAATTTTCCCTATTTTTTCTCATAGCCCTCATTATCTTTTCTATTCCCAAAAGATTATCCAAAATAGCAAGAGGCCCTCTCATTTCAATTACAGTTTTTTTATCATCAATAATTTCTATGGCTTTAACCATCGCCTTGTATTCTTCTTTTTCATAATCCATTTCAAGTTTCACATCTTGAATTTTTTCAAAAATTGGTCTTGCATTTATTCCATTTTCAAATTCAACTCCCAAACAAAGAGAAATCATAGGAAGAAGGGGCAAAGAAATAAACTTTTCCCCACAAGCATAATCTGCCATTTTATTTGGATTTAATAAAATATCATAGCTAATAGGTTTTTGTGGATTGTCGATACATTTATAAGATCTAATCATAAAATCCCTCTCCAAAATCTGCACAAATTATTAAAAACAAAAAAATTAATGACTAAAATAGTTTCAAAATTTGATTTTAACTAAAATAATCATTAATCACATACTACATATCCAATTTAAAATTTAGATATTATTTATATCAATTTATCATTTAGGAAAACATTTGTCAAGTTGATGGCTTTAAATTAATTTTTTAAAAATAAATTTTCACAAAAAAATTCTCCCTCTTAATTTTAATAGGGAGAATTTAATTTATTTTTGCTTAAAATATTTTCTTATTTTTTTATTTTTGAGAAATTCCTTCTTCTCTTGCACATTTTGCTACAGCTTCTGCAACAACATCAGCAACTCCTAAATCAAATGCTGATGGTATTACGTAATCTTCTGAAATTTTTTCATCAGGAATTAAACTTGCAATAGCTTCTGCTGCTGCAACTTTCATTTTTTCTGTAATTTTTGTTGCATGAACTGACAAAGCTCCTTTAAAAAGTCCAGGGAAAGCTAGAACATTATTAACTTGGTTTGGATAATCGCTTCTTCCTGTTCCAACAACTCTTGCTCCTGCTTCTTTTGCATCTTCATAAGTAATTTCTGGATCTGGATTTGCCATAGCCAAAACTATTGGATCACGTCTCATTGATTTTACCATTTCCTTACTTACTTTATTTGGTACAGAAACTCCTACAAAAATATCAGCATCTGCCATCGCTTCTTCTAATGTTAAATTTTTATTTTCTTTGTTTGTTTCTTTAGCAAGTTTGTTGTATAAATCTTTTGAATATTTTTCGTCTTCTCTTAAAATTCCTCTAGAATTAAAAGCATATATATCATTAATTCCAAAATCATTTAACATTCTTACAATTGATGAACCTGCAGCTCCTACTCCTGAAATTACCACATTACATTCTTCTGGTTTTTTATTTACAAGTTTTAAAGAATTAATTAAAGCTGCAATTGTAACTATTGCTGTTCCGTGTTGGTCGTCGTGAAAAACCGGAATATCTAATTCTTCTTTTAATCTTGTCTCAATTTCTATACATCTTGGAGATGAAATATCTTCAAGATTTACTCCGCCAAAAGTTGGAGAAACTTGTTTTACAAATTTTATAATTTCTTCAGTATCTGTTGTATCAATTACAAGAGGAACTGCATTAAGTCCACCAAATTTTTTAAACAAACAAGCTTTTCCTTCCATTACAGGAAGTGCTGCTTTTGGTCCAATATTTCCAAGTCCCAACACAGCTGTTCCATCAGAAATAACTGCAATTGTATTTGCTTTTCCAGTATAAACGTAAGCATCGTCTTCATTTTCGTGGATTTTTTTACAAGGTTCAGCAACTCCTGGAGAATATACTAAAGATAAATCATCTTTGTTCTCCAATTTTGTTTTTAATTCTGTTGAAATTTTTCCTTGAATCTCTTTGTGTAAGTCAAGTGCTTTTTCTTTTAGATTTTCCATTATTTTCTCCTTATACCATTTTTTCTGGTTTTACTATTTCATCAAATTCTTCATCGCTTAAATATTTTAATTCGTGACAAGCTTGTTTTAATGTTAAATTATTTTTATAAGCATATTTTGCAATTTTACTTGCCTTATCATATCCAATATGTGGAGATAAACTTGTTACAAGCATAAGAGAATTTTCTAAATTTTTTGCAATATTTTTTTCATTTGCAACAAGTCCTTCTAATAATTTTTCCCTAAAACATTTTAATGATTTAGACAAAAGCGTAATTGAATTGTCCATTGAATGAATTATCAAAGGCATATAAGTATTTAATTGCAATTGACCTTGGGTGTTTGCCATTGAAATTGCAAAATCATTTGCCATTATTTTTATACAAACCATAGTAATTGATTCAACTTGAGTTGGATTTACTTTTCCCGGCATAATTGATGAGCCTGGTTCGTTTGCAGGAATTGTAAGCTCACTTATTCCACATCTTGGACCACAAGATAAAAATCTTATATCATTTGCAATTTTATAAAGATCAGTTGCAAGGGCCTTGATTGTTCCGTGAACATTTACAAGAGCAGATTTTGATGACAATTGGTAAAATTTATTCTCATCAGATTTAAATTCAAAACCATAAAAATCTGAAAGCTCTTTTGCCATTTCATCTCCAAATTCTTTTTTTGCATTTATTCCTGTTCCAACTGCAGTACCACCTATAGCAAGGTAGGTCAATTCTTCTTTTACTTCTTTTAAAACTTTCAAATCTCTTTCAAGGCACACTCTCCAAGCAGAAATTTCCTGGGAAAGTTTTAAAGGAGTTGCATCTTGAAGATGGGTTCTTCCTGTTTTTATTATATTTTTATTTTCATCTTCCAATTTTTTTATTGTATCAATTGTTTTTGGTAATTCATCTAACAATTTTTCTGATAAATTTTTGTAAGTTGAAAGATGCATTGCTGTTGGGAAAACATCATTTGAAGATTGGCTCATATTTACATGGTCGTTTGGATGAATTATTTTTTCATTTTCATTTGCAATATGGCTTATAACTTCATTGACATTCATATTTGTTTGAGTGCCAGAGCCTGTTTGCCAAACTGTTAATGGAAATTCATTGTCAAATTCTCCCTTTAAAATTCTATCGCAAGCTTTTACAATCAAATCTTTTTTCTTATCATCTAATTTTTTTTCTTTATTATTAACAATAGCTGCACATCTTTTTATACTTGCTATTGCCATAATTTGAGAATGTGGCATTTTTTCAACTTCTTGAGGAAAATTTTCTAAAGATCTTTCAGTTTGTGCTCCCCAAAAATGATTAGCTGGAACATTTACTATCCCTAGAGAATCTTCTTCTTGTCTGTATTTCATTTTTTACCTCGATTTTAAAATTCTTCTTTAGCGTATCTTTTTAACCTATCTATAAATATTTTTGCAATAGTTTTTAATTTGTGATTTTTGGAATAATTTATCATAGCAGTTCTTGATGATAAGCCTTCTTTTAATTTAAAATATATAAGATCATCCTTTTTTTCTTTTAGCATTTTTTCAGGCAAAATGGCAAGCCCCATATTTTCTCTTACACATTTTTCAGCTATAAATATTGAATCTGTTTTAAAAACTGTATTCAAAGAATTATCTGTAAATTCATCAAGCTCTTGGTATTGCAAAATAAGATTTTGCCCTTTTTTCATTCTTATAATATTTTGCCCTGCAAGTTTTTTGGCACTAATTGTTTTTATTTTTCCTTTGCCTAATAAATCATTTTTTAATTTATTTTCTTTTGACATAGCCAAATATACATCTTCTCTATAAAGATTTATGCTTTCCAAATCATCAAACCTATCAGTTTCATAAGTTATTGAAAAATCACACAAACCATTTAGGGCAAAAGTGTTTAACTGATTAGTTTTTGCTTCTAATAAATTTATTTTAATTCCTGGATAATCTTCATTAAAATCTTTTAAAACTTTTGATAGGAAAAAATAAGTTTGATAATCGGTAGAACCAATTGATAGCTCTCCGATTTTCAACTTATTTATTTCTTCAATTTTTAAAAGAGTATTTTCTTTTAATTTTTCTATATCTTCAAGGGACTTTTTATAAATTATGCCAGCCTCAGTAAGTTTTATAGGTTTAAAATCCCTATTAAATATTTCAACTCCCAATTTTTTCTCAATCCTAATGATGTGTTGACTTAAAGCTGATTGGGAAATATAAATTTTTTTTGAGGCTGCGGTAATAGAACCATATTTTAAAATAGCTCTAATATATTCCAAGTCCATCTCTGACATATTTACTCCTAAATTTCTATATTTTTTTGAAGTTTAAGTCCTAACTTCAAACTTTCATTTACCAATTCTTTTTCACTATCAATTAATGGATAAAGATTTGAATTTTCATCTTTGCTATTTATATATGAAGCTTCTGTGCATCCTATAATTATATAATCGCATCCTTGATCCATCATTTCTTTCAAAGTGTTGTGGTACCTTTCAAAATTAATTGTCCCTTTTTCTTTTACATCATCATAAAGACATTCATTTATATTATCTTGAATTTTTCTTGATGAAACAAAGATTTTGTGACCACATTTTTCTATTATATTATTAAATAATTTACTTTTTATCGTTCCTTCTGTTGCAAAAATTCCAATTGTAGAAGGCTTTTTGATTTTATTTAATTTATTTTCAACAAGCTCAATCATATTTATGATTGGTTTTTTTGTTAATTTTTGTAAATCATCATAGAAAAAATGTGCTGTGTTACAAGTAATCACATAAAAATCTGGATTTAATTTATCAACACTTTCTATATCTTCTTTTAGAAAATCAAATGGATTTTCTTTTGATTTTTTTAATATAAAGGAAGTCCTATCAGGAATTGTGGCGTGGTTTACTACCAAATAATTTAAATATTCTTGATCTGAGCTTGGCTTATAAGCTTCATTTAAATCATTTAAAAAATTTGTTGTAGCCAAAGTTCCCATTCCTCCCAAAATCACAAAGAAATTTTTCATAATTAAAAATCAACCTCTTCCATTTCTGGTTTTTCATCAGATAAATATCTATTTTTATCTAATAAGTTTTCTTTAGTTGCAGAAACAAATGTTGACACAACATCTCCTGTTACGTTAAGTGCTGTTCTAAACATATCTACAATTCTTTCAACACTCATAATTAAGCTTACGCCTTCTACTGGAAGACCTACTGATGAAAGAACCATTGATAGCATTATCATTCCACTTCCTGGAACTCCTGCTGTACCAATTGATGATAAAACAGCTGTCAATACTACTGTAACTAAATTTCCAAATGTCAAATCTATTCCATAAGCATTTGCTATAAATATTACTGCGCATCCTTGATAAATTGCTGTACCATTCATGTTGATTGTTGCTCCTAGTGGAATTGTAAATGATGAAATTTCTCTAGGAACTCCAAGTGTATCACATGATGAAAGTGTTAATGGTATTGTTGCATTTGATGATGCAGATGAAAAAGCAAAAGTATAAACTGGGAATACTTTTTTCAAAAAATGACTAGGACTTGTCTTTGATGTAATTACAATTAATGGTATGTAAGCTAAAACTATCAATATTACCATTGAGCCTAATACTGATCCCAAAAATGTAAGAAGTGGTCCTACTATGCCAAGTCCTATATCTGTAAATGTTCTAGCAATTAGAGCAAATACACCGATTGGTGCAGCCTTCATTACTAAAGCTGTAACTTTCATCATAAAATCATTTCCAACATTCATAAAGTCTTCTAATAATTTTAATTCTTTACCAAATCTTCCTATAACTATACCAGACAAAAATGCCCAGAAAATTACTTGGAGCATATCTCCGTTTGCCAAAGATTCTATAGGATTTTTTGGAATTATATTTACCAAAGTTTCTATTAATGTTGGGGCTTCTTTCGCATCTGCTGCAGGCGCTGCTGATTTTGTAGCCTCAGCAAGATTCATTCCAACGCCTGGTTTTAATAATTTTGCTATAAATAATGCAATGGCAATTGCAAGTGCAGTAGTTATCAAATATAAAACAAGAGTTCTTATAGCAACTCTTCCAAATTGTGAAACATCCCTCATTTGCATAACACCTGTACCAATTGAGAAAAATACAAGTGGTACTACAAGCATTTGTAATAATCTAACAAAGCCTTGACCAAATAAGAAAAATACTCCATCAATCAAAACAGATTTTTTAAAAAATCCGTCGGGTACTATATAATGAAGTCCTATACCTACTACAAGACCTATGAGCATTGATAACAATATTTTTTTAGTTGCGCTCATTTTTTTATTTTCATTTGTAGTCATCTTATCCTCCTAATATTTATTATCTAAAATTTATTTTTCTTCCAATTTGTCCTCTTCTAAGATTCCAGGTGTGATCATTTTTTTGAAATCTAAAATCTTATCGAGTTCATCTTCTCCTAATAATTTTTCTTCAAGAACAATTTCTCTTACAGTTTTTCCACTCTCTTGTGCCTTGTGTGCAATCTTACTTGATTTTTCATATCCAATATGTGGGGCAAGGGCTGTAACAAGTCCTACACATTTTTCAACTTCTTCTAATAATAATTCTTTATTAGCAGTTATACCATCAATACAATTAACTCTTAATGTATAAATTGCACCCTTTAAAGCTCTTAGTGATTCAAAAAGTTTATAAAATATTACAGGCTCAAAAGCATTAAGTTCAAGTTGTCCAGCTTCAACTGCCATTGTAACAGTAGTATCATTTCCACAAACTGCAAAAGCAACTTGGCTTACAACTTCTGGGATTACAGGATTTATTTTTCCAGGCATTATTGAAGAACCTGCTTGTCTAACTGGCAAATTAATATCGCCAATTCCTGTTTGAGGACCTGAAGACATTAGTCTTAAATCGTTAGAAATTTTTGAAAGTGAAACCGCAAAAGTTTTTAAAATTGATGAAGCATATAAAAATCCGTCCAAATTTTGTGTGCCATCAACCAAATCTTCTGCTTGTTTTAAATCAAGACCTGTTACATCTTTTAAAACACCAACAATTTCTTTTACATAAGTTCTATCTGCATTAAGACCTGTTCCAATTGCAGTAGCTCCCAAATTTACATTTGATAATTCATCAATAGCTTTTTGAATTCTCTTATAATCTCTTTTAATTACAGAATGATAAGCATTAAATTCTTGACCTAAACTTATAGGAACAGCATCTTGCAATTGAGTACGACCCATTTTGTAAACATCTTTAAATTCATCCGCTTTTTTTTCAAAAGATTTTAAAAGTTTTTCACATTCATCTTTAAGTTCAATAAAATATCTAACAAGAGCAATCTTTCCACTTGTTGGAATAACATCATTCGTTGATTGCCCCTTATTTACATCATCATTTGGATGAACCTTATCATAAACGCCAAGTCCACCACCAAGTTTTTCATTTGCAATATTTGCGATGATTTCGTTAGTATTCATATTATAACTTGTTCCAGCTCCACCTTGAATTGGATCAACAATAAAATTATCCCTATATTCTCCAGCAAGAATTTTATCACAAGCATAAACAATAGCATCCTTTTGCTCTTTTGAAATTAAATCTAATTTTTCATTTTCAAAAGCTGCAGCCTTTTTAACTTCAACCATAGCATCCAAAAATTTATCATCAGCTTTAAGACCTGTTATTGGGAAATTTTCCTCAGCTCTTTTGGCATTAGCACCATAATAAGCATTTTCTAAAATATCCATTTCACCAACAGAATCATGTTCTCTACGAAACTTAGTCATTATTTCCTCCATAAATTCACTAAGCGATTTTCAATTTCTAATTTCAAATCACTTACAATTATAATAAATATTAGTAGCTTTTTTCAAATATAATTATATAGAAAACGTTTTTAATAGTAAAATTATTAATTTATAATCACCACCATAAGTCAAAACTTATAACGTCTATATTTAAAGTACTAGACTTCATAGATATTTGAAATTTTTAAAAATTTTTTTCATAAATCCATTAAAAACAAAAAAGGAAAAAGATTTTCCTTTTAGATAAATTTATAACTATTTATTTTCGTAAGTTGCTTATTAATTTTAAATTAAAAGTGAATTTTTTTAAATATTTTATAGGAAAAATCAAAAAATATATTTTAAAAACGAAAATTTAAAAATAGGCACAAAAAAAGCACTCAATTTTGAGTGCATAAATTTGGTGCAGGATAGAAGATTTGAACTTCCACGTCCTAAAATCGGACACAAGATCCTTAGTCTTGCGCGTCTGCCAATTCCGCCAATCCTGCAAGTACTTAAATATAATACCAAGTTCTAAATGTCTTGTCAAATATTTATATTTTTATTTTGGGTATAAATTACTAGGAGGTTTTATGAAAATTATTGCGCACAGGGGCTTTTCTTCCCTTTATCCAGAAAATACTATGTTAGCATTTAAAAAAGCTTATGAAATGGGAGTTTATGCTATAGAGCTTGATGTTCATTTATCAAAAAATAAGGAATTAATTATAATTCACGATGAAAAAATTGACAGAACAAGTGATGGTTCTGGTTTTATAAAAGATCATAGCTTAGAAGAATTACAAATTTATTCTTTTTCTTACAACAAGGATTTTGAAAATATAAAAATTTCTGATATTGATGAATATTTTTCTTATTTTAAAGACAAGGATATTATTACAAATATTGAAGTAAAAACAAATGTAATTGAATACGAAAATATTGAAAAACTTTTGATGGGAAAAATTTATGCTTATGGCTTGGTCGATAAAATTATTATTTCTTCTTTTAATTTAAATTCTTTAAAGAAAATTAGAGAAATTGACACTGAAATCCCTCTTGCCTATTTGACTAGCAAAAAAGTTGATAATATTAAAAATCTTTGTAAGGATTTAAATTTGCAATATTATCATCCAAAAAATACTGCCGTTAGTCAAAAAGAAATTATTGATTTGAAAAATATGGGAGTTTTGACTAATATTTGGTTTTCAAATAAAAAGGAAGATTATGAAAAATTAGAAATTTTAAATCCAAATGGAATTATTACAAATCATGTTGAAAAATTTATAAAAAAAATCTAGCAAAATGCTAGATTCAGACTGTAGACAAAGTAGATGAAAA
>NZ_KV808680.1:0-2764 GCF_001812365.1 Anaerococcus sp. HMSC065G05 | reverse complement strand
ACCTAATAAAATTAAATAGCTATAAATATTTCCAGTCAAGAAAGCAAGGGCACAAGGTGGATGCCTTGGCACATGAAGGCGAAAAAGGACGTAAGTGAACGAAAACTAGGGTAAGCTCACAAAAAGCATTGACCCCTAGGTCTCCGAATGGGGCAACCCGGTTGTGGAAGACACAATCATTACTAAGTGAATACATAGCTTAGTAAGGCGATACCCTGCGAACTGAAACATCTAAGTAGCAGGAGGAAAAGAAAGAAACATCGATTTTCTAAGTAGCGGCGAGCGAAAGGAAAAGAGCCTAACTCATTAGCGATTTGTTAAAGTTAGTCAAATTATCTGAAAAGATAAACCAAAGAAAGTGAAAGTCTTGTAGACGAAAGCTTTAACAAACGAGAGGGAAAGTATCACCGGGCACGAGTAACCCGGTGTGAAGATAGGGGGCCCATCCCCTAAGGCTAAATACTAACATGTGACCGATAGTGAACAAGTACCGTGAGGGAAAGGTGAAAAGAACCCCGAAAGGGGAGTGAAATAGAACCTGAAACCTAGTGCCTACAAGCAGACAGAGCGTGAGCGAACGTGATGTCGTACCTTTTGTAGAATGGGCCAGCGAGTTATTCTAAATTGCAAGGTTAATGATTTAAGATCAGAAGCCGTAGCGAAAGCGAGTCTTAATAGGGCGAAAGTAAGTTAGAATAGACCCGAAACCGGGTGATCTATCCATGGTCAGAGTGAAGTTGAAGTAAAATTCAATGGAGGCTCGAACCGGGTGCGGTTTAAAACGCATCGGATGAACTGTGGATAGGGGCGAAAAACCAAACGAACCCGGAGATAGCTGGTTCTCCTCGAAATAGCTTTAGGGCTAGCCTCTGACCTAAGATTTTAGGAGGTAGAGCACTGAATGGTCTAGGGCGGATTACCGTACCAAAACCTATCAAACTCCGAATGCCAAAAAATCAAGTCAGGGAGTCAGACTTAGGGGGATAAGCTTCTAAGTCGAAAGGGAAACAGCCCAGACCGACAGCTAAGGTCCCAAAATTTGAATTAAGTGGAAAAGGATGTGAATCTACTAAGACAACCAGGACGTTGGCTTAGAAGCAGCCATGCATTTAAAGAATGCGTAATAGCTCACTGGTCAAGTGGGTTTGCGCCGAAAATGAACGGGGCTCAAATTCAATACCGAAGCTTCGGATTAATAGAGGGATTAAGTTTACAAATGAGACTAGGAAATATTTAACAAAAACAGAAGAGATTAAAAAGAAAAACAAATTTCAGACGCAGACATAAAAGATAGGATATTAAAAAGAAATATTCAAAAAACACAAGTCTAAAGTCAAAAGTGAGTAACATAAGAAATTATGAACTAACAATCACTGGTTAGAGTTAAAAACTAGGACTCATAGCTAAACTTAATACCTCTATTAGTGGTAGAGGAGCATTGTATTAGAGACGAAGCCAAGGCGAAAGCAAAAGTGGATCTAATACAAGAGAGAATGCTGGCATGAGTAGCGAGAAGGGATGTGAGAATCATCCCCGTCGAAACCCTAAGGACTCCTGAGCAAGGCTCGTCCCCTCAGGGAAAGTCGGGACCTAAGCCAAGGCCGAAAGGCGTAGGCGATGGATAACAGGTTTATATTCCTGTACCGCTTGAAGTCGTTAAGAGAGAAGTGATGACGCAAAAGGATAAGCAAAGCCATCAGATGGAAAAGATGGTCTAAAGCCGTAGGAAGAAAAGTAGGCAAATCCGCTTTTCACAAATTCTAAAAGCCGATAGGTATCGAAAACATAAGTAGAGAAGTTGCCGATTCCAGGTTGCCAAGAAAAGTCACTATCCAGACCAAAGCGCCCGTACCAAAACCGACACAGGTAGGGAGGTAGAGAATACCAAGACGCGCGGAAGAACCTTTGTTAAGGAACTCGGCAAAATGTCCCCGTAACTTCGGGAGAAGGGGAGCCTGAGCAATCAGGCCACAGAAACCAGGCCCAAGCGACTGTTTACCAAAAACACAAGTTTCTGCAAAATCGCAAGATGAAGTATAGGAGCTGACACCTGCCCGGTGCTGGAAGGTTAAGGGGAAGGCTTAGAGCAATCGAAGGCTAGAACTTAAGCCCCAGTAAACGGCGGCCGTAACTATAACGGTCCTAAGGTAGCGAAATTCCTTGTCGGGTAAGTTCCGACCCGCACGAAAGGTGTAACGATTTGGGCACTGTCTCAACAAAGGATCCGGTGAAATTGTAGTAGTCGTGAAGATGCGACTTACCCACGCTAGGACGGAAAGACCCCGTGGAGCTTTACTGTAGGCTGATATTGGATTTTGAGATTAAATGTACAGGATAGTTGGGAGACTGAGATATCTGGATGCCAATCTAGGAGGAGTCACTGGTGGGATACCAACCTTTTAATATCAAAGTTCTAACCATAGCCCTTGAATCAGGGCATGGGACATTGTCAGTTGGGCAGTTTGACTGGGGCGGTCGCCTCCTAAAAAGTAACGGAGGCGTTCAAAGGTTCGCTCAGAATGGACGGAAACCATTCGTAGAGTATAAAGGCAAAAGCGAGCTTAACTGCGAGAGCTACAACTCAAGCAGAGTCGAAAGACGGACTTAGTGATCCGGTGGTACCGCATGGAAGGGCCATCGCTCAACGGATAAAAGCTACCCCGGGGATAACAGGCTTATCTCCCCCAAGAGTCCACATCGACGGGGAGGTTTGGCACCTCGATGTCGGCTCGTCTCATCCTGGGGCTGGAGTAGGTCCCAAGGG
>NZ_KV808679.1:0-369 GCF_001812365.1 Anaerococcus sp. HMSC065G05 | reverse complement strand
GTAGGTCCCAAGGGTTGGGCTGTTCGCCCATTAAAGAGGCACGCGAGCTGGGTTCAGAACGTCGTGAGACAGTTCGGTCCCTATCCAGCGTGGGCGTAAGAAATTTGAGAGGAGCTGTCCTTAGTACGAGAGGACCGGGATGGACGCACCAATGGTGTACGAGTTGTTAGGCCACTAGCATGGCTCGGTAGCTAAGTGCGGGAATGATAAGTACTGAAAGCATCTAAGTACGAAGCATGCCTCAAGATAAGATTTCTCAGAGTAGGTAAAGAAAATACCTTAGATAGGTCCAAGGTGTAAGTGCAGTAATGTATTAAGCTAATGGATACTAAACTTTAAATCTTGACTGGAAATATTTATAGCTATTGA
>NZ_KV808678.1:0-584 GCF_001812365.1 Anaerococcus sp. HMSC065G05 | reverse complement strand
TTTTTCACTATTACCATTACGTAAGCTTCGCCTACTTCTTTTGTTCCTTTGCTTTTAAATTGTAGGTACACTCTTTGTGGCGTTTCGCTTACTTTGCTGTAGTCTGGTTCGTTTTTAAAGCTTACTTCTACTGAACCGTCTTTTGGTATGTTTGAAAATCTTTCTTTGTATTCTTCTAGGCTTGGGGCTTTCCCTTCTACTATTATTGGTTTGCTTGAGCTTCTTTGTGGTGTGAATTTTTCGCCGTGATCTTTATCTTCGTCATCGGATATGCCATCTCTATCTTTGTCTCTGTACAACCAATATGTGATTTTTCTTACTAAGAGTTTGCCTTTTTTCTTTGCTTTGAATTTTAATGTTATTGTTTTAAATCCACTGCCGTCTTCTGGCCAACCTTCATTGCTTGGTTCTGGGATTCCGCTTATTGTTTTTCCATCAAAGATTAAGCCTTTTGGTAGTCCATCTATTTCTTTTAATATTTCTGCGTCTTTATCTAGACTTGTTACTGTTGCTGGTCTTATTTCTTTGCCTTCTATCCACTGTTGACCGTTTGATTCCATTAGACTTGTGTCTATTACTTTTTG
>NZ_KV808677.1:0-271 GCF_001812365.1 Anaerococcus sp. HMSC065G05 | reverse complement strand
TGCTCTATCCAGCTGAGCTACAGGCGCATATTGGAGCGGGTGAAGGGAATCGGACCCTCGCAACCAGCTTGGAAGGCTGGGGCTCTACCACTGAGCTACACCCGCATAAAATTGGAGCGGAAGACGGGATTCGAACCCGCGACCCTCGCCTTGGCAAGGCGATACTCTACCACTGAGCCACTTCCGCATTTTTTCTGGTGCCCAGAGGCGGAATCGAACCACCGACACGGGGATTTTCAGTCCCCTGCTCTACCGACTGAGCTATCTGGGC
>NZ_KV808676.1:0-410 GCF_001812365.1 Anaerococcus sp. HMSC065G05 | reverse complement strand
CCTATCATATTGGTATATCTAAAACTATGGTATTCTTTAGCACTTGCGAATTGTCTTTCTATTGTTTCTTTTCTTTGTTTGTATTCTGATTTTCCTATTTTGGTTAGTCTGTACCATTCACAGTAGTCTATGTATTTTTGCCAGATGTGTCTAATTATTACTTTTACTTTGCTTTTGCTTTTTGTACATCTGCTTAAAGATGGGCAGTTTTCACATAAACTTTTCTTGCTTTGATATATTCTGTAGCCTTCTCGGTTTGTTGTTGAGTACAGGAGTATTTTATTTTCTGGACATATGTAGCAGTCGTTTGTTTCGTCATATTTGTATTGTTTTGGATAAAATGATTCTTTATCAGTTTTTCCTTTTGGTCTTGTGTATGGTAGGACTGGCATTATTCCTTTTTCTATTAG
>NZ_KV808675.1:0-349 GCF_001812365.1 Anaerococcus sp. HMSC065G05 | reverse complement strand
AAACGAAGAAAGAAACAACAATGGCAAAGATGACTTTGATTACCCAGATGGAGAAATATTAGAAGAAAAAGAAATTATCCAATCAACAACAGATCCAGAAAGTGGACTATTCCATAAAGGAAACCATAAAGAAGTATTTGCTTACTCAATTCAAACATCATGTGATAAAAATGGCTGGATTTTAGGATACAAATCTTATCCAGGAAACCTACATGATTCCACAACCTTCCCATCATTCTTCAAAGAAAAACTAGAAAAATATAAACCAGAAAAAATAGTAATGGATTCAGGCTACAAAATACCAGCAATAGCAAAAGAACTAATAGAAAAAGGAATAATGCCAGTCCTA